>CAYJOX010000085.1:0-639 GCA_964371915.1 uncultured Oscillospiraceae bacterium | reverse complement strand
CACTACGGCGTATCTGTGCCATAATGTGTGCCGAAAGCACGTTAAAATCTACCGGCTTGGTTAGATATGCATCACCACCCTGCTCTATCCCCGCGATAATATCATCGGCATCGTCAAGGCAGGTTAAAAATATTACCGGCGCTACCGAATAGCTACGAAGTTTACGGCAAAAATCAAGGCCGTTTCCGTCCGGTAGCATTACATCCAGTATATACAGATCGGGGGTATGCCGCTCACAGTAGATGTGGGCTTTTTTTATCGTATCGGCGGCATAGACTTTATACCCAAGTGAAATAAGATGTTCGCAGAGCGTTTCACGAAGTGCGCGTTCATCCTCCAGCACAAGTATTGATGCATTCGACATAACTATTACTCCACAACAATATCTATCGATGCGCTACGGCGTTTACCGGTAGTTTTTTCCTTTGCCGGTGCCGCCACAGGCTCCTGCTTATCTATGTCTGCACGTTTAGGCGGGGCCTCAATTGCATTTGTCATCCCTGCACGTACCTTTGCCTCAATCTCGGCAAATACCTCAGGGTTATCCTTAAAGAACTGCTTTGCATTATCACGCCCTTGCCCTAGGCGAATGTCACCATAGGAGAACCATGCACCGCCCTTTTGAACAATACTCATCTT
>CAYJOX010000084.1:0-7091 GCA_964371915.1 uncultured Oscillospiraceae bacterium | reverse complement strand
TACTTGGTGCTATGGGATATATCTGCGATATTACATTAACCCCACAGGATGATAATAACCTACAGCTAACCGTTTACAACTATGAAAGAATGCCGGTAAATCAGGGGCTTTTAAACCTAACAACGATGGAGATTACCGAAACAAATCCGGTTTAATAACAAGCATAAGGCAGGAGGGAGATATTATGATAGAAGATATTTTAAGATATAACGAGGAGTTTGTGCGCAACGAGGAGTATATACCCTATGCCACCACAAAATATCCCGATAAAAGGCTTGCCATACTATCCTGTATGGATACACGGCTTACCGAGCTTCTGCCGGCGGCGCTGGGCATAAAAAACGGTGATGCAAAGATAATTAAAAATGCCGGTGGTGTTATATCCCACTCCTTTGGAAGTGTTATGCGCAGCCTGTTGATATCGGTTTACGATCTGGATGTTAACGAGATTATGGTTATAGGGCATAACGATTGTGGTGCACAAAAGTTAAATAGTGAAGACATGATAGCAACCATGTTAAAGCGCGGAATATCCATGCGTGATATGGAGGTGCTTCGTTATAGCGGTGTCGATTTTGAAAGATGGCTTGCCGGTTTTGATTGTATAGAGGATTCGGTTCGCAACACCGTAAACCTGTTGAACGGCCACCCACTAATGCCAAAGGATGTAACCATTAAAGGATTTATTATCGATGTTAAAACGGGAGGATTGACAGCGGTATAAAAAATGGTAGCACTAGCATTTGTACCGACCTCCAAAAGTTAGACCTAAAACTAACAAATGGGAGGTCGGTATTTTATGACAAAATATAGTTTTACAGTTGAAAAAGAAATGGTTCAGGAGTATTTAAATAGCAAAGCAGGATATAAATATTTAGCAGAAAATATGGGTAAAGGCATATGTTTATAGGGCGAAAAAATGTTATTCGTACCGATGTATTGGAGGAATTTCTTACATAGCTGCACTGGGTATTCTTTGTTAGCTTATCTCGGCTATTACCGGTTTGGTTTTATAATCCTCGGCTATGGTAGGCGGCGTAAACTTTCATAGCGCACCTTAAAAAGCCCGACATCCTGCTAAAGGGTGTCGGGCTTCTTTCTTGATTTAGTTATAGAAATTACCTATTATTTAAGCTCAGTAACCGATGCATTTATGTTAACTACCTCATCGCCAACCTCATGGGTTATAGCGGTAGATTCGGTTACGGTGCCGGAGGTTTGTGCTACCTCCTGTTCCATCCTTGTTATCTCGTTTAGGAAGGATTCGATATGCTCCACCTGTGTGCTCATAAGCTCGTTAATCTCGTTTGCAATATCGGCAGCATTGGTAGAGAACTCTATAACCTCGTTCATGTTTTTAGCGGTAGCATTTGCAAGCCTTGCCCCGTTTTGAACGCTGGCAATGGATGCATTTACAAGGTTTGTGCTACTTGCGGCCGCCTCGGAGCTACGCACCGCAAGGTTTCTCACCTCCTCGGCAACAACGGCAAACCCTCTGCCTGCCTCGCCGGCACGTGCCGCCTCTACCGAGGCATTAAGTGCAAGCAGGTTTGTCTGAAAAGCGATATCCTCAATACTGTTGATAATGCTAATAATCTTCTCGCTCGCCTTTTCACTCTCGCTTATTGCCTCTACAAGTTCGGTCATGTGGCCGTGGTTTTCCCGTAGCCGTTCCACACTCTGCATCGCAGTAGTGCGGGATTCTACCGATTTTTCCTTTGCATTCTTAAGCTCGGCGCCTATCTCCACACTTTGCCTTGCAAGCTGCTCAATAATCTGGCTCTGGTTTGCAGATCCCTCACTAATTACCGCTGTAACATCAGACATTCTGGAGATGGTTCGCTGTAGGTTCTCGGTACGGCGGCTTACATCCTGCACTATTCGATGTTGGTGGGCCGCCATCTTTTTGTTTTCTGCCATCTCGGCCTCAACCTTTTGCAAAAGCTCCTGTGCGCTTGCCTCCTTCGCCGCACTATCCTGCATAGAGCTAACACCCCATTTAACCAAGAAATAGACAAAAAGGATACTAAAGTTTAGCCCTAGGAAACCACGAAAGATAAAATCAATGCCTACACCGCCATAAAATGTCTCACCAAATATAAGGCATACCGCAAACACTACGTTAGCCATTGCCCACTGCATTACAAGTAGCTTTGTAATATAGTATAGGCCGGTAAAGGTTAGTGCCGCTACTACAAGGGCAAAGCTTGCGCCCAGATCACCGGATAGCAGGCCAAACAGCATTATTAAGGCAAGCTGAACAAAGGTGATTATATGGATACTTAGGGAAATAAGCCCTTTTCTTTTTAACAGCTCTATCCCCGGTATAAAAATACTTAAGGATACAAGTATGGCAAGCCCCATTAAAAACTCACCCTGCACAAGGTAGAGCACACTGTATAGGGAACCTCCTACCAGTAAAACTAGTTGGTTGATACGTAGTAACTTTTCTATGCTTATTATCGCTTTCACCTGGTAACCTCTTTCATCTCCTTTGCTTTATCTTTAATGCCACAGCTTATTGCACCGCTTGGGCATAAAGTTTTACATTTTAAACAGCGGATACATTCGGGATGGTTTGCATCCTTTCTAGGGTCTACCTGCATACCACAGACAGTAGCGCAACGCCCGCAGTTTATACAACCCTCGCTACTACAGGACATCCTGAATAGAGATACCTTGTTAAACAGCGAGTAGATAGCGCCTAATGGGCAGATATATCTACAAAACGGCCTATATATTATAACCGATGCTATAACCGTTATGAGTAAAATTATATTTTTATAAGTATACAATAGCCCGACACTGCTTTGCAAACCTTTGTTTGTTAATACCAGGGGAATTCCTGCCTCTAAACTACCTACAGGGCAGATATACTTGCAAAAATAGGGCTGCCCAAGGCCGGTAAAATCTACAAGGAACATGGGTAGCAGGATAACAAACACCAGAAGAATTACATACTTTAGATACCTTAATGCCTTATCCCCCCTAAATGTTTTTATCTTTTTAGGAAAAGGAATTTTATTTAAAAGATCCTGTATAAGCCCGAAAGGGCATAAAAAGCCGCATATAAGCCTGCCAAAAACAGCACCTACAGCAATTAAAAAGCCGGCAACATAGTAGGGTATGTTATGGCCACGGCCTGCAAGTGCCGCCTGAAGCGAACCTATAGGGCAGCTACCCAGTGCGCCGGGGCAGGAATAACAGTTCATGCCGGGCACACAAAGGTTTTTTAGGTTACCCTCATATATTCTGCCGGTAAAAAAACCAACGATATACCCGTTTGTAATAACCGCCCATGCCAACTGTATGGCGAGCCTAAAACGCCCCATCAGCCTATCCCCACACATTCAAGGCAGATACGGGTAGATTTTTGCAGAACATCTGCGGCATCACCTCCGGCAACACCGGCGGCAATTAGCACCACACCAAGCAGGGCAAGTATAATTGCAACTATTGTCCTCTTTTTTTGCATTATCCCTCCTGTGATGCAAGCTGCTCGTCAATTAGCTCTGCCCATTCCTGCTCAGTCTTTGCACCTACAATGCCCTCGCCTAATACGTTGCCATCGCTATCAACAAAAAAGCTGGTTGGAAAGGCCTGTACCGTAGGAAGGATAGCCTCATATAGTGCCATATCCACAACTACGTTTGCAAACTCCACCTCGGATGCCTGCGCAATTACATGTGCCTCCTCTAAAGCGCCTTCATCTAACATTCCATCCTGCCCTGTTAGATCGGTAACAACACCAAGCACGCCAAAGCCCTGATCCCTATACTGTTTTTCCAGCGTGGCCAGCGTCGGCATCTCTGCTATGCAGGGGGGGCACCAGGTAGCCCATACATTCACAAGGGTAATATCGTTATCTGCAAAATACTGCCCTGTTACCTCCTCCCCAAATATACTAAAGCTTTGCATACCGGCAAGTATAGTATCGGCCATCGGCTCGACCGTTGTGGGCTCTTCGCCCTGTGGTGTTTCGGTAGGGGTAGCCTCTTCGCTCTGCTGGGCTTCGGTAGGTGTGGGTTCTTCCTGTTGCTGTGTTACATCGGTAGCCGGCATGCTTGTATCTGCCGTATCCTGCTCTGCCGGCTCGGCTACTGTGCAGGCGGTAAATGCTATAGTTAATGCTATAATAGCAGTGATTTTTAAAAATTTTCTCATGGATACTCCTTTTATAATATAAACCACACCGGTTGTGGTATGTTTTAATTATAGTCTAAAAGTGCTATCCAAATCAATAGAATATCTTCACCGCTTTATCACAAACAAAAAAATTTTTGCACAAAAATTAGTTTTATTTGCCGGCGTTTTTACCAGTTTTTTTGTATAATGCTATTCTATACCCCAACGAATCAAGTGCTGTTAAAAACTTCCAGTCTACCACAAAGGACATAGCCTTTGTAATTCTTCTTATCTTCTCCCGTGATAGACCGGTTTTGCGGGACATTATTCTCGATGTATCGCTACTCATAAGGTCTGCTATTTCGTCCAGAAAATGCTCGCTCATCAGATATCCTCCATCGTGTATCCTTCTTAAACACCCTGCCTACTGCTTGGCCTTAAAGGGCGGCACTCTACATTTTTGTTCTAAAACATCGGGCGGTTTATCCATCCTTGTTCCGCTATCACGCTCCCACGCTATTAGCTTTTGTTTCCAGTTTTTAACCACCCTGCCGTTGCTATCTCTCCAGCCGCCCTCGGTAAAATAATCGTAAAAACGGTTAGGGTCTACCATGCTTCTTCTGTTTTTACAATAATCCTTTACCTGCTGTAAACTCGGTAGCTCCTGTGCATCCTCCTTTTGCAAAAGCTGCGTGGGCAGATCCACCCTACTTTTATCTACTCTTTTTTGCTTTACTTTACTTTCCTCTACTTTACTTTGTTTAATTATGTTAACATTTTCATCGTTATTGTCTGCATCTTTATAGTTTATATCGATAAGAATTAGCTCCCCTCTTACCGATAGGCGCTTTCTACGCTTTACAATCTCAAAATATCTATACTGTATGCCTCGAGATGTAAGCACGCCATAGCTATCATATAGCCCCTCATCAAAGATACTGCGCCTAACTGCCTCCGCCACTATCTCCTGCGTTTTTATAATGTCTAGCCCGTTTTTGTAGGCGAAAAGAGTTCCCGTCTCCTCGTTCCAATCACAATAATAGCCGTTGCCACCATATATGTATTGAAATAGGCGTATCAAGACTGTAAATCCGTCCGAGTGATATCTTGCAACTATAAGCTCAAAATTGCTGTTTAGCGTTACATCGAGCGGGAAGTAATCTATCCCGCTCTTTAGTAGGCGTGCCATCTAAAACCTCCTGTTGTAGATAATCAGGTGCACCGGCGATGCCTGCACCGTAAAGAGGGCGTGTGGCTATCCAGTTTACACACCCTTTACAGGGCAGGCTGTACAGCCCACACCCCCCTATGTAACAACCCACGGGTTAAAGCTCTTTTTTAACAGGCAGTTTTTTGCCGTTAGCGCAGTAGGGGCACGCCGCCCATCTAAGGTTTACAAGCCTTTTACAGTAGCAACAGTTCCCATCCACAATAACCCTTAGCATAAGCGGATCTCCTCTGCGCTTTGCAAGGTATAACCTATCCTTATATGTAACGGTCTCGTTTTGTGGGCACTGCCTTACCTGCTCGGCACCCCTGCTCCCCACTATTCGGTTAACCGTATCGTTTATCTCCCTTACATCTAATCTTCTAAGCTCGGTTATCATCACCTTGCTTACATTTGTTTCCATTATTTTATCCTTATTCAGCAATTCCGACATAATAACTTTCCTTTCGTTTACTAGCTAATAATTCTTCTACTTTCGGACATAGTTTGATAAAATTTGTAACTTAAAACGTGACATGACTTGCAAAAAAAACATCCTGCGGTTTATCAATTTCTAAAAGCCGCGCCATAGTGTTTATCTCCTCGGCGCCGAAAACCCCCCGGTTCATCTTTCTATTAAACGTTTGTGGCGTAACACCTATGGCCTTTGCAACCATTGCATGAGACATTTCTTTTTGAACAATTACACATTTTAGTTTTGCCGTGTTAACCAAAAAGCACCTCCCTTTTGTTACTTATCGTGTAACATAATATTACACCGATTTAAGTTGCTTGTCAAGTGATTTTTTTAAAAATTTTAATTTTATGTTGCACAACAGGTGAAAAATTGATATAATATCCTTACAAACTACTGCGAGGTAATTATGTCGATAGCTAATAATATCAAGATTAAGCGCGGAGAGCTTGGCTATACATTAGAGGAGATAGCTAAAAAGCTTGGTACAAGCAGACAGACTGTACACCGCTATGAGACAGGTGTGATATCCAACATCCCCTCAGACAAGGTAGAGCTACTTGCAAAGATATTAGAGGTAACCCCGGCATACCTAATGGGCTGGGACGATGCGGACAAACCAGCCGAGAGAGCACCCGGCATTAATGCAAGGGGGCAAAAAAAAGTTTTGCAGGATGGGCATACTGCCGGCGAAAAATTATCCTCTGTAAAACAGGGCCTTGATGTAGCTGTACCGTTAACTAGCGACATTGATGCCGACCTTTGCATATTGGCAGATGGGGATAGCATGATAGGTGCATTTATTAGGGACGGTGACACCATCTTTATAAAAAGGCAGGGCAGTGTTGATCAGGGTGATGTTGCCGCCATACGAATAGAGGGTGAAGTTATCCTAAGGCGTTACTATAGATATGGTGATATAGTGGTTCTTCGGCCCGAGAACTCGAGCTGTAGTGATATAGTGCTTAACAAGCAACAACAATGTAGTATCGAAATAATAGGGAAAGCCGTGGCGTTTCAAAGCAATATTAGATAGGCGGGGTTATCGAAAGGGTTATAATTCCGTATATTTTGTTTAGTTAAAAGCGGCCGAATGAAAATCTGCCGAACTAATGTTTTAGCATTACTTCGGCAGATTTTTATAGGCTTGTATCTGTATTAAAGTTATCCAACCTAAAGCGTGTATGGTTTTACCATGCCTACGCTTTGGTTTATAATACCTTGGATAAAAAATCCTTTGTTCTTTGGTTTTTGGGGTTTGCAAAAAAATCTTGCGGATTGTTT
>CAYJOX010000083.1:0-7213 GCA_964371915.1 uncultured Oscillospiraceae bacterium | reverse complement strand
AAAGATATATAAGATAGGCGTCTATAAAGCCATCTAGGTCACCATCCAGTACTGCGGTAACGTTGCCCATCTCGTGGCTTGTCCTGTGATCTTTAACGAGTGTGTAGGGCATAAAAACATAGCTTCTTATCTGGTGCCCCCAGGCAATTTCCTTCTGGTCCCCCTTAATATCGTCTATCTTATCAAGGTGTTCTTGCTCCTTTATCTGCACAAGGCGGCTTTTTAACATCTGCATTGCAACATCTCGATTTTGGAACTGGCTACGCTCATTCTGGCATGCAACTACAATTCCGGTAGGCAGGTGGGTAATCCTCACAGCACTATCGGTGGTGTTAACATGCTGCCCGCCTGCCCCGCCGCTTCTAAAGGTGTCTATCCTTAAATCTTCGTTGCGTATCTCTATCTCATCGCTATTCTCTAACATCGGCATAACCTGTACAGATGCAAAGGAGGTATGCCGGCGCCCACTACTGTCAAACGGGGAGATTCTAACCAGGCGGTGTACACCGTTCTCACTCTTTAAAAATCCAAACGCATTATCCCCCTCGCACAAAAAGCTTACGCTTTTAATGCCGGCATCGTCCCCTGCGAGGTAATCGAGAACCTTGAGCTTATACCCCTGTTTTTGGGCATAGCGGCTATGCATACGGTAGAGCATCTCTACCCAATCCTGTGCCTCGGTACCACCTGCACCGGCATGGTAGGTTATTATTGCGCTGTTAGAATCATAAGGGCCTTTTAGTAGCGTTAAAAGCCTAAGTTTAGAAAACTCCTGCTCTAGGTCGGCAAGGCTTTGTGCAAATTCTTCATAGACAAGCTGGCCGGCCTCCTCGTCTGCCTCCTCGCTCGCCATCATTAATAATGTTTCACTATCATCATAGCTGGATTGCAACGCCGTAAAGGCGTTAATTTTTTCTCTTGCGGTTCGCATCTCGGAGAATACCTTTGCGCTTGCCTTCTGGTCATCATAAAACCCTGGCTGCATTGTAGCCGCTTCCAGCTCCTCTACCCTTGCCCTAAGCTTATCAAGCTCTAGTGTATCGGATAGATCGTTAAGCTGTGGAATAAGTGACTCTAAAGCCCTTTTTTGCTCATCAAATAAATACATTTTCCCTCTATATTTTAATTGTAACGTAAAACAACCTATGGATAAATATCACTCAAGATATCTCGCTTTTATGATAGTGGTACATCCTTTTTGTGCAACTAATTATATAAATTATAATCATATAAACGCTGGGAACATACCATAGTAATACACACTGCTCGGCATGTATATATGCGTGTGGGCTTGCAAGCAGATACCAAGAAAGTGGTGCAAGCAGAGATATTGCCGTGGCTAACCCAAACGATAATAGCCTGTGATCGCCCTTTGTTCCGCCATTAAAAAGGCTGTATATAAAGGTTAGGGCAAAGGCCGCCATAATGTGGATATAGAGTATAGACGCAATAGAAAGGCTTGCCATCTGCATCGTTAAAAACTTTATAATTACACTTATGGGGTGTATAGCTGCCGATTGTGCTACAAGCTCTACCGATGAGGTGGCATCCCCCAATACACGCATTAATAATATCTCGCTCATCCTTTGAAAAAAGATATCCCCGCTGCCAAAGGCGATATAGCTTTGAACAAGCTGAATAATAACGGTTGCCGCAAAGGCGGCCAGCGCACCGAGGCTTGCGGTAAAAAATATTAATATTGCCCTTTTAATCTTTACCTTATTGTTAATAAGATAGAAGATAAAAGGGATAGTCTGCGCCACCATTATAGTAGATACAAACTCATAGGAGAACAGGAGTTTTAAAAGCAGTGGTGCAAAGGTGGTTAAGAAGATGAATGGCAAATAATATTTTGATGAAATATATTTTGAGTTAACAAACCAAAGGGATACCGCAAACGGTAGAAAGATAGCCCATCCGTTCCAGTATAGGTTGCTTCCGTATTTCATAACATCGGCAAAGAAAAATGCGCTTAGCAAAACCAGTAAAAAGCGGTAGTTTGTAGCTAAAAGTTTATCTAGTTGGGTAAAGGTGAACAGCAGGACAACGGCCAAAAGTATACAGTTTGTAAGCCATAACAGCTCTAATGTTATCGAGTGCGGAAATGGGGAGATACCGGATATAGCACTTTGAGTAATGCCGTGAAGTGCTACCTGCGAGGTATAGTTGATAAACTCAAGGTTGGAAACCCCCTCACCGGTAGAATAAATATCCTTTATTATACCACCACCCTCTAATGCCTGCTGTACAACAATACTACTATGTGATTTATTTTCCGGTAAAGAATCGTAAATCATGTTGGAGATCATTACATCATCGGAGAAAACATCAAAGGCCCATTCATCCTCCATCGAAAAGGAGAAGTATGATACCCCAGTAAGTAGTATAAGCGATAATATTATTAGATAACCGTTAAAAGATTTAAGCTGATTTATTGTTGTTTTAAGCATAGATAGTTGTAATTCCTATTGGCCTATTTCAGCTATAATTATAAAGGCAAGGCGGCAAAAGGTCAAGTGTTATGATGTTTATAACATAACGATATATGGTGGGCGGGTACCTTAAAACTATTATTATAAATATTACTTGCATTTTACACATGTTGCGTGGTATAATAATCGCAAGGAAAACACGTGAGGTAGGTTATGAATTTTAAAGATGTTGGGCAGCTTATGTTGCGCCCTGTTATTGCAGTTTTAACTTTTGTAGCCGCCCTAGATATACCTTCAAGGTATAAAAATACCGTAAAAACCATCACAAAACCGGAGGTAAGTATAATGCGCAAATCTATTACGATAGCAATCATTTTAGCAGCGGTTGCCGGTGCACTTGTTACTGTTTATTTCTATCTTCAGCGCAGAGAGCGTGAGCTAAACGAGTATGAGGAAATACTTTTTAGCGACGATCTCGGTGAAATTCCGAGTAGCGACCTGGTAGATGACCCGATTATAGATTAGTGGAACAAAGAACTATTGTTGCAATATCAACGGCCGCAGGCAACTCGGCCATTGGTGTTGTAAGGCTTTCCGGAGCTTCGTCACATGCAATAGCAAGCGAGATGTTCAGAGCAAAAAACCCCGCCAAACCTAACGGATATGAGGCGAGGTTTGGTGTTTTGTTTGATGCATCCGGCCCTATTGATGAGGCGATAGCTCTATATTTTTATGCCCCAAACTCCTACACCGGTGAGGATGTGGTTGAGTTTTCCTGCCATGGAAACCCTCAACTGCTTAACAGGGTTGTGCAGGCGGCTGTTTCACTCGGAGCTGTGCAGGCCGTTGCAGGTGAGTTTTCTCGCCGTGCATTTATGAGCGGAAAGCTCTCCCTCTCAAAGGCCGAGGCAGTAGGCGCCCTTATCAGTGGTGAGGGTAGGCGCGCGGCGGCGGCGGCGTCTAATGCACTTTGCGGCCTACTGGGGAGAGAGTTAAGCGAAATTGCGTCTCGGCTTCGTGATGTGGCGGCAACGGTGGCGGCGGCGTGTGATTATCCGGAGGATACCGATCTTGATACCGGTACGATTATAGAAAAGCTTCGCCCTATAAGGCAGGAGCTGTTAAGGCTATCTAGCGATGCCGAGCTGGTGCAGGCAGTGGATGGCGGAATAAATACCGTAATTATAGGTAGGCCAAATGCCGGCAAAAGCACCGTACTTAATATGCTATGCGGCCACGACCGTGCAATTGTAAGCCCGGTAGCCGGCACAACAAGGGATGTAATAAACGAGCATATCGAGATAGGCGATTATCGCTTGGTGGTGTCCGACACTGCGGGAATACACCAGACCGACGATGCGATAGAGTTAGAGGGGATTCGCCGTAGCCGTGCAACGTTAGCCGAGGCACAGCTTGCGATAGTTGTATTTGATTCTACCACCCGATATGAGCCGGAGCTCTGCGAGATGGTAGAGGGGATAAACAGCGTTGCAATAATAAATAAAACAGATATCGGCAGTAATATCAAGGAGGATATGTTAACAGGGTTTAGCGGTATTGTAAGTATCTCTGCGATAAACCCCGGGGATCGCAACAGGCTTATAGAAACTATAATTAACGTTCTTCCTAAGCTACCGAAACAGGATATAGTGCCTGTATCTAAACGGCAGGCAGACGCTGCAAGGCGCGCATCATACGAGCTTGACCAGGCGATAGAATGTCTCGAGCTTGGTATCATCGATGTGACCTGTGTCAGGCTTGAGGATGCATATTCCGCAGTATGTGATATGCTGCTACTTAACCCAACCGACGAGATAGTAGATGCAATCTTTGCAAATTTTTGTATCGGAAAATAGCGTTTTTACACATTTTATACATCATAATAGTATAGGATTTTATTTATTGCAATTTAGCTTTATTGTATGATATAATAACATTTATGAAAAGAATAGTTGTATTACTGATTGCGGTATTAATATTACAGGGCTGTAGTGCCGACCTGTTCGGCTCTAACGTGGAGGAGCTACTCGTTGCCCCACAGCCTAACGAGCTACAGGGCGCAGCCTTCGAGGCTATTAGAAGCCACGCTGGAGATACGGCAGTAATAATCTCTCCAGATGAGGGGGCAGATGTAGGTGCACTTACGGTAGACGACGGAGCTTTTTCGGCACAGGAATCTATAATTACCTTTTACAGCGATACAAACGCCGGAACAGATATCAACCTTGCCATTATGAGAGAGGGAGAGGATGGCCTTTATGTACACAGCTGGATAAAGGGGCTTGGAACAGATGTACAAAGGGTACAGTTTGCCACTCTTCAGGCCGATGAGCCGCCCTACCTGCTTGTTAGCTATACCGGTGTTACGGCAGATGAAAGCTATCTCGCAATCTACCGCTATGACAATGAAAATGATGAGCTGCTATCGGTGTTTGCACAGGATTATAGGGCAATGTTACTCGCCGATATAGATGGTAGTGAGGAACAAGAGCTTATCTTTGCACTCCCCTCTACAAGAGAAGGGGCAATGCAGATGAGAATAATTTCCTTTGCAAGCGGCTACCCAATGGAGCTTTATCATGGAACTCCGAGCCAAAGTATAATCGAGGCAAAGAACCTTCACTTCTCCTACGATACGCACGGCAAATATATTGTGGTTGATGGGATGAACGCACAGGGGAGCACATTATCTGATATAATCAGCTTCGAATCGGGAGAGGTGCAAACTCTTGTTTATCTGCAGGAGATGTTTACACATGATGTAGCCATACTTCAATCTATAGATATAGATGGTGATGCAACGGTAGAGCAGCCGTCAGTGTTTGATACACCCGAGACGATGCAGGGCAGCGGATATCAACTGGTAGGGTATTACGATGTTGCCGGAAACCAACAAAACCCAAAATATTTAGGAATTGTTAATAACAGGCTTGCATACCTGATTTTAATACCACCACACTGGCATAATAACATTGTATTTGCCTATAGAGATGATGGCTTTACCCTATCAAACGCCAACAACGGAGAGTTGCTTTTGGCAATAACTGTTACCGATGGTAGTAGCCCTCAGCAGTACCCGGATGGTGAGACAAAACAGGTTTTACTACTCGGCAGCTTTAGGCTTTACCTTACGACCTTCGAACAACTTACAGATTATGAAGTTTCTTTCATAATGAACGGAATACAGGCTTTGTATTAAAAAAAGGAGTCTAGATGAAAAGGATACTTGTTGTGGAGGATGAGACCTCCATTCGTGAAATGTTGGCACTAAACCTATCTGTTGCCGGTTATGAGGTGGTAGAAGCTGCTTCTGCGGAACAGGCGTTACAGCATATCTCTGAAAATTCACAGCCGTTTGCCGTAGCAATACTTGATGTTATGCTGCCAAAGATGAATGGTTTTTCCCTATGCGAGATTATTCGAAAGGAAAATAGACAGATAGGCATAATAATACTTTCTGCCAAAACACAGGAGACGGATAAGATAGCCGGGCTTTCGATAGGTGCTGATGACTATATAACAAAGCCGTTTTCGGTTGCTCTTCTTCTTGCTAGAGTGGAGGCACTATGTAGGCGTGTCGACCAATCTTCAGACCCCGCTACGGCCGATGATGGGCGTATGACAGCAGGTGTATTCGAGCTTTGCCCATCCAGCCACCTACTATACAAGAATGGTGAGCCGATAGACCTTACACAGGTTGAGTACGGTATTATGATGCTATTTTTCAAGAACCCAAATGTAGCCATGGTAAGAGAGCAGATACTAAAGGGTGTATGGGGCGAAAACTACTATGGCGATGTTAAGATTGTGGATGTAAATATCCGCCGATTAAGAATGAAGATTGAAGAGAACCCCTCCGACCCAAAACATATACTTACGGTATGGGGATTTGGTTACAGATGGAATTTTGAATAATAAAGGAATACAGATAGATATGAAGATTAAAAAGGTAATTGCACTTATACTGGCTGCTCTTATGGTTGTGAGCATGTTTGCAGGAACATTGATGGCCATTTTCGGTGCGTTTTAAGTAATAAACGGAGGTACTGATGTACAAACTCGGCATTATAGGTGTTGGGCATATGGGCGGCGCAATACTGCGTGGTGCGGTAGAGTGTAACGTACTTAAAAAGGAGGAGATACTCCTTTTCGACCTTTCAAACGAGCGCAAGCAGGAGTATACAAAGGCAGGCTACCGCTTTGCAGAGAGCTATAAACAGCTTAGAGATGACTGTGAATACCTATTGCTTGCTGTTGCTCCTCAGGTATTTGGTGGCCTTATGGCAGAGCTTGCACAACATAAACCGATAACCCGCCAGATAATAGTATCGGTAGCGGCAGGGATTGATATTGATTATATAAAAAAACATCTCGGCAGCGATACCGGCGTTATCTGCGTTATGCCCAATGCGCCACTTCTAATAGGCATGGGCGCCACGGCAATGGCAAGGAGTGAGGATATCTCACAGCAGGAGTTTAATACGGTAAGGGAAATCTTTGCAGGGCTTGGTGTTGTGGCCGAGATGCCGCAGGAACAGCTTTTTGCGATAGTTCCCGCAGGCGGCTCCACACCGGCATATGTGTACTATTTTATCGATTGTATTGCAAAGGCGGTAGCAGCGCGTGGTGTAGATTACGAGACGGCATTACTGCTTACGGCACAGAGCTTTAAAGGTTCGGCCGAGCTACTAATGCGTAGCGATAAAACAGCGCAAGAACTTATCGACGGCATCTGTACCCCCGGCGGACTTACGGTACAGACGATAGATCATTTTAATAGG
>CAYJOX010000082.1:340-7233 GCA_964371915.1 uncultured Oscillospiraceae bacterium | reverse complement strand
GTCTTTGCAATACAGATGGGTAGGCTGTCAAACCCGTTTTTCGTTAACTCTACAAGTTCCTTTATGGCGGTAGGGTTAAATGTTACACCGGAGGCACGATAGATCTTTTTACACACCGCCTCTATCTTCTCTTTAATACTCAGGCTATCATCATAGGTAAAGCTTATCTTCTTCTTTTCCGCTACACAAACAACGCTTTTAGCTAACTCTGTTGCACCTTCGCCGCCCTTTGCAAAGGCTTCGCTTAGCTCACATGGTACGGCTTTCTCGCTACATAAAGCTTTTATATAGGCATGTTCCTCGTAATCATCGGTTGGGAATGCATTAATTGCTACACAAACCGACATTCCAAAAACATCCTTAATATTTTCGATATGCCTTAAAAGGTTTACGCTACCTTTTTTTAGATAATCTATATTTTTTACCGATAGCTCATCCTTAGGGCAACCACCGTGGTGCTTAAGTGCCCTTACCGTTGCAACAATAACTACTGCATCGGGTGATAGCCCTGATAAGCGGCATTTAATATCAAGGAATTTTTCTGCCCCAAGGTCGGCACCAAACCCTGCCTCAGTTACAACATAGTCGGCACATTTAAGTGCAAGTTTAGTGGCGATTACGCTGTTACAACCATGTGCAATATTTGCAAACGGGCCACCGTGTATAAATGCCGGTGTATGCTCCAGCGTCTGTACAAGGTTGGGATCAAATGCATCCTTTAGTAGTGCGGCCATTGCACCTTGCGCATTTATCTGACCGGCTGTTACCGGTTCACCTGCAAAGGTATAACCAATTACTATGCGCGCAATCCTTTTCCTAAGTTGGCGGTCGTTCATATCCACACACCGTTTCCATGTTACCCGCCTTGGGTCTATCGCTAGGCTGTTACCATGATAAATATGGTTATCTATCATCGCAGCAAGTAGGTTATTTGCCGCCGATATTGCGTGCATATCGCCGGTAAAATGTAGATTTATATCCTCCATAGGGATAACCTGTGCATAGCCACCGCCTGCGGCACCGCCCTTCATGCCGAATACCGGCCCAAGGCTTGGCTCTCTAAGTACAACCGCAGTTTTCTTACCGATCTTAGAAAGTCCGTCTGCAAGGCCTACACTGGTAGTTGTTTTACCCTCACCGGCAGGGGTGGGGCTTATTGCAGTAACCAAAATAAGTTTACCACCTTGTTTAGCTTGTAGCTGCTTTAAAAGGCGATGATTTATCTTCGCCTTATTCCTACCATAGCGAATAAGCTCTTTTTCGTCTATATCAAGTTTCTGTGCTATAGAGGTTATTTCTACCGGGTTTGCCTTTTGTGCAATAATGATATCACTATCCATCATTCTCTCCATTTAAAATTATATTAAATTTAATGTTTTAACCAGATATATAGATATAAACATTGTTACTATTGAAAGCGCCGTGGTAAACACTACTATAGAGGAGGCTAGGTCTCCGTCTCCACCCATCCTCTCGGCCATTACATAGGAGCTTGCGGCGGTAGGTGAACAAAAAACAGCCAGTATACAGGCAAGCTCGGTAGAACGGTAGCCAATCATCACTGCGGCCGACATTACAATTATAGGTATAAAGACTAATCTACTAAAGCATACAATCCATAACTGCTTGCCAATCCTCCTAAGCTCCGATAGCTCAAACTTTGCACCAAGCATAAACAGAGCAAAGGGGGTTGCAATAACACCGATATTGTCGAATGATGTATCTATTATTTGTGGCAGTGCTATTCCGGTCTGCATCATAATAACACCGATTGCGGTTGCAATTATTAATGGGTTTTTAAGAATTGCAATAAAAACTGATAAAATATCCGCTTTTTTAGAACCAAAGTAGGTAAGCACAACTACCGAAGAAACATTGTAGATAGGAATGACTGCCGCCACGAGTACCGAGGCAAGCGATAAATCCGCATTTGGTAATAGCAGTGTGACGAGAGGCAAGCCAAACATCGCATAGTTTGAGCGGCAGATTCCCTGAACCATAACCCCTCTTTTACGATTATCTTTTTCTACAGGTATTATAATAAAGGAGATAGCTATAAAAGAAATTGTTATCGCTACCAAAATAAATATAAAAAAACCAATATCAGATATCTCGTCTGCACTGGCGGTACGGGTGCTATTAAAAAGGTGTATCGGCAAAAACATCTTAAACACAAGACTATTGCAATCCGATACCGCCTTATCGCCGATAATATTTAGCTTTTTTGCAATAAAGCCGGCAAGCATGACTGCCATTAACGGTATAACAACATTTGCCGAGAAAATTAAATTATCCATAAATTCATCCGTATATCAACAATGAAATTATAGCATAACAAATGTCATATCGCAAGAAGTTTATCCAAGTTTGTGTACCCTTTGGTAGATATATGCCACGGCAGCTAACAGGCCTATTACAGCATATATTATTACCGCAATAAATATGTTCCCCTCTAACAAAGCAGCACCGACAAAGGTAGAGGAAATAACAGATGGGATTCTTGCAACCAGAGTAATTGCAAGAAATTTTTTAAGCGATACATTTGTAAAGGGGACAAAATAGGTAAACATATCCTTCGGTAGACCCGGGAAAAAGTAAAGTATAAAAATAATTATCTCAACCCTGTTATTCTTTTCTAAAAATTTAATTAGCTTATGATCACTGTTTTTAAAAAGTGACTGTATGGATGTAAGGCCAAGTTTTTTTGCAAGAGAGAATATAATTGTTGTACCTATCGCTATACCTATCATGCACACCACAAAGCCACCGATAGCGCCGTACAGCATTCCGGCCAAAACCTCTATTATCTCCCCGGGTATAACAAAAATAACTACCTGTAACATCTGTATAGTAGAAAAAACCAAAATACCAAAAACACCTAGCTCTCTTATTGAATCAAGCAATCGCTCGGCATCATCAAGATTGTTAAGTTCGGAAAGGTAGGGTGTTAGAATAACCCCTATTATCAATAGAATTACTATGATTATTATAAAGAAAATAAGCTTTACGGTATTTGCCTTATTCATTGTTACATTTCACCTCAATATTAACTATGTTGACTATAACAATAATCTATGTTAAAATTATTAAAATTAAAAATTATGGAGGGTATAATGGCTTTTCAAGAGGTAAAAGGTTCCCTAGGATTTGGCATGATGCGGTTGCCGATGATTGGTGATGAGATTGATTCTTCCAAGACATTTGAAATGGTCGACAAGTTTTTAGCATCCGGATATAGCTATTTTGATACCGCATATAGCTATATAGATGGTAAATCCGAGATGATGGTTAAAAAAGCACTTGTAGAGCGTTATCCTAGAGAAAGTTTTCAGATTGCAACTAAGCTACCCGCATGGGAGGTTAAGGGCGACGAAAAGAGAGTCAAACTGCTATTTGAAACATCTATGGAGCGCACCGGTGCCGGTTATTTTGATTATTATCTAATGCATGCGGTATCGGCAGATAATAACCAGAATGTATACAACAAGTATGACATGTGGAACTTTGTGAGAGACCTTAAAAGGCAAGGGCTTGTTAAAAATTTTGGTTTTTCGTTTCACGATACAGCCCAGGCGTTAGAGCCTATCCTTGCAGAAAACTCCGACGTTGACTTTATCCAGCTTCAGATTAACTATGCCGACTGGGAAAGCAATACAGTGCAAAGCCGTAAATGTTATGAAGTTGCGAGAAAATACAATAAACCTATCGTTATCATGGAACCGGTAAAAGGTGGTCTGCTTTCAAACACAGTACCCGATGCCGAAAAAATATTTAAGGGCGTATGTCCAAACGACAGCATCTCCTCATGGGCGTTTAAATACTGTGATAACCTTGATGGGGTTAGAGTAACGTTGAGTGGCATGTCTACAATGGAACAGGTTGAGGATAATCTTAACACCTTTAATTCCATGAAACCTCTTTCAAAAGCAGAGGCCGACGCAATTAATGATGTTAACGATATACTTAGCACTATTAAACAGGTACCATGTACCGGTTGTGGCTACTGCCTTGAGGACTGCCCACAAAAAATTAGGATCCCCGGTGTTTTAAGATCCTATAACAAATACCTTTTACAGGGGATTAATGACGATGTGCGTGCAACATACTCCGAGGTTACAGCTAAAGGTGCAGGCTTAGCAGGGGACTGTATTTCCTGCGGAGCATGTGAGGGCCACTGCCCCCAGCATATAGAGATAATTAACGAGCTTGCGGATGCCGCTAAAATACTGGATAGATAAACAATAATTTTACAGGAGAAGATATAATGAAAGTTGCTACAATTGAGATGGAGGGCGGTGGAGTAATAAGGCTGTCGCTTGATGAAAGCGTTGCACCGATAACGGTGGAAAACTTTGAAAAACTTGCAAACGATGGTTTTTATGATGGACTATGTTTCCACCGTATTATCCCAGGTTTTATGATTCAGGGTGGTTGCCCAGATGGCAACGGAATGGGTGGACCCGGGCATAACATTAAGGGCGAGTTTAAACAAAACGGTGTCGAGAACAATATAAAACACACCCGCGGTGTAATAAGTATGGCACGTAGTGGACATCCCGATTCTGCCGGTAGCCAGTTTTTTATTATGCATGATGATGCATCCCACCTTGACGGTAGCTATGCTGCATTTGGATGTGTAACCGAAGGCTTAGAGGTGGTAGACGAGATTGCCGAGATTAAGACCGACTATTCCGACCGTCCGGTAGTAGTGCCGGTAATTAAAACTATTAAGGTTGAGGAGGCCGGTGAATGAGACGTGAGTTAATGACCGGTGACGAAGCCGTAGCAAGAGGGGTGTATGAGGCCGGCTGTAATGTTGCCGCCGCCTACCCAGGCACCCCCAGCACCGAGATACTGGAGAATATTGCCGGCAGATACAACGATGTAATCTACTCCCAATGGGCATGTAATGAAAAGGTTGCGTTTGAGATTGCCGCCGGTGCAAGCATGGGCGGTGCACGGGCATTTTGTGCCTTTAAACATGTGGGAATGAACGTTGCTGCCGATCCAATCTTCAGCATTGCTTATGCAGGCGTAAATGGCGGCCTTGTGTTTGTAACTGCCGATGACCCCGGTTGCCACAGCTCTCAAAATGAACAGGATAACCGCAACTATGCACCACATTCACGCATTGCAATGTTAGAACCTTCCGATTCACAGGAGGCAAAGGATTTTACCGTTCTTGCCTATGAACTGTCAGAGAAGCATGATACACCGGTTATGATACGTATGACGACACGTGTGTGCCATAGCAAAAGCCTTGTAGTGCTTGATGAGCGAAAGGATATACCGGTTAAGGAGTATATTCGCAACTCCAAAAAGAATGTGTTATTGCCTGCAAATTCAAGGGTGTTGCATACCAAAAGGGAGCAGGAAATAAAGAACCTAGAACAATATGCATACAGTGCGCCGATAAATAAGGTTGAAAAGAACGGAAGCAGTATAGGTGTCATTACCTCCGGAATATCATACCAACACTCTAAAGAGGTATTTGGTACCACGGTTGATTACTTGAAACTAGGCATTACATACCCACTATCAAGCAAATTAATTTCTGAGTTTGCATCCTGCTATGAAACACTTTATGTGATAGAGGAGAACGATCCCTATCTAGAAAACGCTGTAAAAGCATTAGGCTTTACATCTTGCATAGGCAAGGAAAAGATAACGGTAGAGGGTGAGCTAAATGCAAGTATTATCCGCAAGGCACTGTTAGATGAAGACACAGCCTTTGTAAGCACATCGGAGGCAATGCCGGCAAGACCACCCGTTTTGTGTGCAGGCTGTCCACACCGTGGTTACTACTACGCACTTTCTAGAATGCGTGATAAGTTTGTATCTGTAGCCGATATCGGTTGCTATACTCTAGGCGCAGTTCCTCCGCTTGATGGGCTGGATAGCTGCCTATGTATGGGTGGTGGCTTTAGTATGACGATAGGAATGTCCGAGGCACTAAAGGCTCAGGGTGACTCCCGTAAGGTAATAGGGGTGCTCGGTGATTCTACCTTCTTCCACTCCGGCATGACAGGACTTGTGGATATTGTTGCATCACAGGCTAATGTTATCGCGGTTATACTAGACAATTCTATCACCGCCATGACAGGGCATCAGCTAAACCCTGCAAACGACAGAAACCTTATGGGGCAGGATAAACCGGCCATCGATATAGAAAAGGTTGTTCGTGCAGTAGGTATCTCTGACGAAAACCTACGAGTTGTAGATCCTATAGATCAAAAGGCGATGACAGCGGCATTAAAAGATGGGCTTGCCGCAACCACTCCTTTTGTAATAATAACAAAACGCCCATGCATACTCATAAAAGAGATTGCCAAGAAGACAGCCGGAATATCCTGCCATGTTATCGAGGATAAGTGTAAGGGATGTAAGGTGTGTATGAAGATGGCATGCCCTGCCATGGCATTTGTAGATGGTAAGGCGATAGTTCAGGATCCGGCATCATGTACCGGCTGCGGCCTTTGCATGGAGCTTTGTAGCTTTGATGCAATAGAAAGGATTGGTGAGTAGTATGACAAATTCTATTCTACTTGTAGGTGTGGGTGGCCAAGGAATTATACTTATAAGTAAACTACTGGCTGTAGGCCTTATCGAGATGGGCCATGATGTTAAGATGAGCGAGATACACGGAATGAGCCAGCGTGGTGGTAGTGTTACCACGCAGATTAAGTTTGGAAAAAAGGTGTTTTCGCCAAATATTGCACCGGGTGAGGCCGACATCATCATATCCTTTGAGAAGTCCGAAACCGGCAGGGCTTTACCCTTTCTAAGGGTTGGCGGCAAGGTGATAACGGACGACCGTGAGATATTACCTATGACAGTGCTTTGCGGATTTGCAGACTATCCATCCGATGTTCTGGGTGAGGTAGCCGAAAAGG
>CAYJOX010000082.1:0-330 GCA_964371915.1 uncultured Oscillospiraceae bacterium | reverse complement strand
TAATAAAGGCGGCAGAAAAGGCACAAGAACTTGGCAACATAAAAGCACAAAACATTGTTCTTTTAGGGGCTTTAGTTAAGGTTCTTGGGCTTGAAGGTCCAGACTGGAAACAGATAATAACTGATATGCTTCCTGCAAAGTTTGTACCTATGAACATAGCAGCATTTGAAGCCGGCTATGAGATGGCAAACTAGATAGTTTATACACTATGCCACGGTTACCGCAAGGTAACTGTGGCATAATATTTTAGCTTTATATTTCTATATATAACATACACAAGAAATCAAATTTGAGTTTCAGATAATAGATAAAAGGAAAAAATCCTTGTAA
>CAYJOX010000081.1:6291-7416 GCA_964371915.1 uncultured Oscillospiraceae bacterium | reverse complement strand
ATTATTCAGCTCAAGCTTGAGGGCGAAATTATCTTAAAAAGGCCGGAATTTAATATGCAAGACCGGCTATCACTCGGAAGCATCGACTATAAATCAGGAACGATTGAGATTGATGGAACAACCTATGAGCTTAATGACATAAACTTCCCTACAGTTGATCCAGATAACCCCTATAAGCTTACACCGGAAGAAGAACTTGTAATGCAGCAGCTTCAAAGTTCTTTTATAAATAATAAATCGCTTGAAAAACATGTGGACTTTTTGTTTAAAAAGGGCAGCATGTACCGTATATATAATGATAATTTGCTTTATCATGGTTGTATCCCTATGGACGATAATGGCTCATTTTCTATATTCAGATATAATGGTGAGGAGTACAGTGGTAAAAGCTACCTTGATTTGTGTGATAAAATCTGCAGGCAGGCAGGGTATGGTACCGGGTTCGATAGGCTGTTTGGTATGGATTTTATGTGGTTTCTTTGGTGCGGTGAAAAATCCCCGCTTAACGGTAAAAAGAAGATGACAACATTCGAGCGTGCATTTATATCTGATAAAAGCAGTTGGGATGAACCTAAGGATTGCTACTATAGGTATATAGAAAACCGTACAGCAGTAGAGTTGATTCTTCGTGAGTTTAATATTACATCAAGGGACTCACATGTTGTTAACGGGCATGTACCGGTAAAGATATCAAAGGGGGAATCTCCGATAAAGGCAGGTGGAAAACTTCTTGTTATCGATGGTGGCATATCCAAGGCGTATCAACAGGTAACAGGGATTTCCGGATACACCCTAATCTCAAACAGCTATGAACTATTAATATCAGAACATCAACCATTTATGGGCATCGAGGCAGTTATTAACGAAAATAACGATATGCATTCAAAAAACATAGCTGTAGAGGATTATAAACAACGTGTTACCATAGCCGACACCGATAGTGGCATCGCCATATCCAAACGTATTGAAAACCTTAAGCTATTATTGTTTGCCTACCGAAACGGAATAGTTGAACAGGCTCAATAACAGGCCGTATCATTTGACATTGCCTTATCAATATGTTATTATCAACTAATTAAATATTTTACAAAGGAACTAGATGAAAATAGGAAATAAAGTTATAGA
>CAYJOX010000081.1:0-6281 GCA_964371915.1 uncultured Oscillospiraceae bacterium | reverse complement strand
CGGCATGGGTGTCGGAGTTTCGCTCGGAGGCCTCGCCGGCAGTGTTGCACACTGTGGCGGTATAGGTGTTATTTCGACTGCCGGCATAGGCTTTAACGAGCCGGATTTTTGGCAAAATCTTGCCGCATCAAATATTAAAGGGCTAAAGCAGGAGATTGCAAAGGCAAAATGTATAGCTAAGGGCAAAGGGCTTATTGCAATTAATGCAATGGTTGCAACAACCGACTATGCACAAAGCGTTGTTACTGCAATAAAAGAGGGGATAGATCGTATTATATCCGGCGCAGGCCTACCGCTTGAACTACCCTCACTTGCCGCAGGAAGTAATGTTCTACTTGCACCAATAGTTAGCAGTGCAAAAGCTATAAATACGATATGTAAATCATGGGATAGGCGAGATGGAGTTGCACCGGATTTTGTTGTTGTAGAGGGGGCTTTAGCCGGTGGGCATCTCGGCTTTAAAAAGGATGATATAGTTAACAACACTGCACAACCACTTGATACTATTGTGGCAGAGGTGGTTCAGGCTGTTAAACCATACGAAGAAAAATATAACAAATGCATACCCGTTTTTGCAGCCGGCGGAATATATACCGCACAGGATGTTGCTAGGGTAATGGGATGTGGAGCATCCGGTGTACAGATAGGCACAAGATTTATAGCTACACACGAGTGTGATGCATCTGATGCATATAAACAGATGTTTATTGATTGCACCGAAAAGGATATAATAATTGTACCAAGCCCTGCGGGGTTACCGGGTAGGGCTATAAACTCCGCCCATATCAAAAGGCTTATACAACAGGGAAGGATAGCGCCTAAAAAATGTGCAGGATGTTTAAAGACCTGTAAAATAGAAAAAACGCCCTACTGCATTATGAATGCATTAATAGAGGCGGTAAAAGGTAACTATGATGAAGGGCTATTTTTCACAGGAAGCAACGGGCACCGGATAGAGCGGATAGTGTCGGTAAAGGAGCTGATAGACGAGATTATGCCCGCCAATTAAACAAGAGTGTTATATGATCGAAAAAGAACTTATAGAGCAATGCCTTTCCTTCCCATCAAGCTATCTTGATTACCCCTTTGGCGAGGATACACCTGTTCTAAAACACTCCGGTAATAATAAGATATTCGGGCTTATTTTATATCGGGAGGGGCAGCTTTGTATAAACCTTAAATGCGACCCGGTAGAGGCGGATTTTTTGCGTAGTGTGTATGATGGTGTTATGCCTGGGTATCATATGAATAAGACGCACTGGAATACCGTGTACATAAATGCCGATGTAGATAGTGAGAATCTATACCAGATGATACAGAATAGCTATGACCTAATTAAACCTAAAAGGCAAAAAATTTAACACTCCTTTAGGTAGCTAAGATGCCAGCTCCTGCCATAATCAATCGTAACCTCACTGCCACAGTGTTCGCAAAACTTACCTGCTAAATCTGCAACCGGTGCGCCACAGTTAGGGCAGTTTAGGGTGGTGGTTAGTGAGCTATCAAAATTATCTGTATCCAGTAGATATACCCACTGCGTTTCTACACGTAGCTGGGTTTTTTTACCGTCTGTTAGGCCTTTTGTACTTTTCAGCCCTTCAAAGGCTGTCTGAATATTTATTGTTGCAGTTTTCTCGGTTTTAGTATAGCGGCTTATCGATTGTCTATGTATGTTTATGTCAGATATTGAATAGCCTTGCCTTAGTGCCGAATCAATAGCCGATTTCATCTGGTCGTTAAATAGATGCATCTCGTTATACCTTGCAATGTTACCGATCTTAAGGGCGTTGTAGTATGCATATATCTCATCTATATCACGGCTTTTCAGTTCGTCTATCGACATATCCGGAAAGTCTCTTTGTATTTTTGGGCGCTCTAACGGCTCCATCCCTGCAACAGATTTCGGGGTGTTTTCAATTTCTTGCTCACGGGAATTAATTAGCTCTGTGACAGAGGTATTGCCGAAAAATCTACGATAGGTTCTTTTTGCCCTTGCATACATGCTCATCCCAGCTATCACAGCAAATGCTACCGGTATAATAATAGCTACTATAACAAATAAAACTACGACTCCAAAATTCATTCGCTATCCTTAAAATATTCCTCAAACTTAACAATCTTATCATCTTGATAGAAGCGAACAACACCTTTACCGGATTTTTTTGCAGCATACATTGCAGAGTCCGCCATAAATATTATATCCTGTGCAGTTTTTGCACTATTGGGGAAATGAGAAACTCCGATACTACTACCACACAGCAGATCTATTCCCTCATAACTATAAACCTTACAAAAAAGTATAAATAGTTCTTCAATTAAAGTTTCAAATTTCTTTGAGTCTCCCTCATCCCTTGCAAGTACAACAAACTCATCACCTCCATGACGGTAGGCGCGTATCCTATCTTGTGGCAATTTTTTTAGGTTTTCTGATATCATCTTCAGAAGCTCGTCACCTACATTATGCCCATAGCTGTCGTTTATGTTCTTAAATCCATCAAGATCGCAAAATAAAAGAAACCACCTATCAGAGAATATAGTTGGATTATTAATGAATTTCTCTAAATCGTCCTGCAGGCTTCTTCGGTTCGGTAGCCCGGTTAGGTGATCGTACAATGCAAGCTGCTCAATTAAGATTTGGTTCCGCTTGCTCTCGGTTATATCAACGCTTGCAACAAGGTGGGCAATACGCCCATCTGTCCATGGCATAGAGGAGCTTATTACTCTAAACCAAGAACCATCAAGTTTACGCTCATAATCCCATGTGTATGATTTTGTAGGTTTTGAATTTTCATCCAACAATTTACTTTGTGGGCAAAAATCACATGGTTCGGTTTTCTCTTTAAAAAGAGCCTCGTAACACTTCTTACCCATCATGTTGTTTATTCCACCATAGGGCTTTGCCATCGATTCGTTTGCATACATTATATCATGGTTATAAAAATCATTCACATATATATCAATACCGATATGGTTTAATATATTATTCAAAATCGTTTCCGTGTTGTCGATGCCTTTTTTAAACATCATTAGCTTTACGTGGTTTGCGAGTAACGAAAGCGTGGCGCATGATGCTTTAATGTCTATTGTATCATTCCTTACCTTGCTACGCCTATCGGCAAACCCTACAATCCCTGCAAATTCATGATGTTGGTTTAGTATAGGTATTAATATTAGTGTGCTTACCTTGAAAATATTAATCAAGGCATCTTCAAGTGGGGTAAGGTTGGCGCCTTCCTCCTTTATTATTATCAATATATGTTTTGAATATAATTCACTTAACAGTTTCTGCCCTAATGTTGTTTTAAAATCTATAGCCTTAGCAAGTGGATTAAAAGAATAAAGGCTGTGGTGGTCCTTTAGGTTAAAAACTCCAAAGCAGTCTGATTCATAAATAAAAGAAAGTGATATCTCAAAATAATCACATATCTCCTTTAAAAAATCAGCCTTAGAAAAACGCTCCTCCTCCATAATGCTGATCTTTTCCATCATTAAGCGAAAAAATTGATCATTCGCTAATTTCATTAAATTCACCTTTAATATAGTTAATGTCTAATAAATGTTACATATATATTATTTTACAATAATATAACTAAAATGTAAAGATAATTATTATCAATATGCATATTTGTATAACAAGCAAAGCTACCATAAAGATGGTAGCTTTGCTTTACTAGGTTTTTTATAACATTTCCTTACGAAGCTGCTCATTGCTTTTAGCAGATAGCAATGCCGGCGGAATATCAAAAATTGTCTTGCACCCGTTTTGAGAATTGTTTTTCATTCGGTAGGCAGCCCTTGCAAAGGCGACCATTACGCTAGAGGTGAACTCAGGGTTAGAGTCAAGATGTAGGCTATACTCAACAAGATGTTTGTTCTCGTTGTTAAATCCTGTACAACCGCTACGTACTACAAAGCCGCCATGTGGTATACCAGCATGGTCTCGCATAAGTTCTTCTCTTGATATAAAATGTACAGTTGTATTATAATCCGAAAAATAGTTAGGCATCGTTACAATCTCTTTTTCAATTGCGGCCTTATCGGCATCATCTTCCACGACAACAAAGCACTCTCTTGTATGCTTTTCACCTACAGATAGGGTTGGGTTACTGCCGCCTCTTACAGCATCTAATGCAGCCTCAATCGGTATTGTATACTGGCGTGCATCTACTACACCATTAATTCTTCTGATAGCGTCAGAATGCCCCTGGCTTACCCCCTTACCCCAAAATGTATAGTCGGAACCTGTTGGTAGTATCGCATTTGAGTATAGGCGATTTACCGAGAACATTCCGGGATCCCATCCTATCGATATTACTGCAACATTGTTTCCTTTTTTAGCTGCCTTATCAACATTGTCAAAATGTTCGTTGATCTTTGCGTGTGTATCAAAACTATCAACAATATTAAAATGCTCTGCAAACATGGGGGTCTGTAATGGCAGATCTGTTGCACTTCCGCCACACAGAATCATTACATCAATATCGTTCTTCATCTCTAAAGATTTTTCAAGAGAATGTACTTCAACTCCTGGCGTAAGTAGCTTTATAGTAGAGGGGTCTCTCCTTGTGAACACCGCTACAAGCTCCATATCGTCATTGTGCTTTAGGGCACACTCAACACCACGCCCAAGGTTTCCATAACCTAGAATTCCAACTCTAATTTTCATCTTTGCTCCTTATAACATATTAGACTATAGCAATAATAATACACCGAACAATGTAAAAAGGCAAGGGCATTATCATTAACGATAAAATTTTTCGGTAGTTATAGCCAGGCCAAATATTTAAGCCTATAAAATTCAAAATGCTTTACGGCATCAAAATATTTGCAAAGTAAAGATATTTACAATTCGTGGGTTAGTTCTTTTATCTTGTTTTTAGCTTCGCTTAGCACATTTTCGCCTTTTTCGGTAATAGAATAATACTTTCTAACCTTACCCTCGACAGTTTGGTTTTCAACTCTCAGCAGTTCGGATCTTTCTAGGCTATGGAAAATAGGATAAAGCGTTCCCGGGCTTATTTCATAGCCATGAGATTTCAACTCCTCAATCATATAAGAGCCATAAACAGGCTTTTTTTTAGCATGATGAAGTATATGCACTTGTATAAAGCCTAAAAATAATTTTCTTAGAATATTGTCTTGCATTTTCAGCCTCCTTATGCTATGATATTATTATCGAAATACGATAATGATTTTCGTTATCTAATGTCGATAATAATATTATACACCTAGACAACCGAGAAAGCAAGGAGAAATTATGCTTAAAACAAAAAATTTAAGCTTCAAAGATTTTATATTTTATGATGATATTCATGTTGAAAAAGCGAAGATCAACTTCATAACGGGTGAAAGTGGCTCGGGAAAAAGTACTCTTTTAAAGTTGTTTAACAGAACAGAGAATTTTTCAGCCGGAGAAATACTTTATAAAAACAGGAGTATAACAAAGATAGATAGTATTGAGCTACGAAAAGAGCTGAAACTTATCTCTCAAACCGTATTTCTATTTAGCGGAACAATAAAGGAAAACTTTAATCTCTTTTATAACTATTGCGAATGCCCAAACTTGGCGGACGAGCAGATGGAGCGTTTTTTAAGAATTACCGAGGCTAACTTCCCCCTCGATACAAGATGTGATAGCCTTTCCGGTGGGGAGAGGCAAAGGGTTTATATTGCAATATGCCTTTCGATGAAAGCCGAAACTATTATGCTTGACGAACCAACCTCGGCACTTGATTACAACTTATCTGTTAAGGTGGTTGGAAATATAGTTTCTTATGTAAAGGAAAATAATTTAACATTAATTATAATAAGTCATGATAATAAACTAACCGAAATGTTTGCAGAAAATGTCGTGAATTTAACCGGAGGTAAAACAGGTGAATGACGCAGTACAGATTAGCATATATAACTTTGCTTTAATCTATTTATTACTTATTATAGTAGGGATAGTTATGAAGGCAAGCAAGATAAATCAAGGTAGATTACTGGTTATAGCAAGCCTAAGAATGACAATCCAACTTACCCTTGCAGGATATGCACTAACATATATTTTCGATAATCCTTCGCCTTTACTTGTATGTGCATATCTAATTTTAATGAGCGTATTTGCTGTATACAGAATACTTTCTGTAAACAAAGGGCTAAACAGTAAATTCAAGGTGATAATTGCAGGGGCAATAGCCATATCGGCAATATCTATTGTTACATTTTTTATAACTATCGTAATCGGCGAAAGCATATTTAACCCTCAATATACAATACCGATAAGTGGTATGATAATA
>CAYJOX010000080.1:0-7530 GCA_964371915.1 uncultured Oscillospiraceae bacterium | reverse complement strand
AAAGGGGCTTTGCTGTAGCGATGCCGCAACCGATATGTTAATCGTGCGCCCGCTTATCTGTAACGATAAGATAGAGATAACAGCATTAGCGCAGAGGATAGGCACCTTCGAAACCTCGATAGAGCCGTATGAGGATTGCTGTACGATATTCACACCGCCCCACCCCAAGACAAAACCCGAGATAGAGGAGGTTTTACAGGCGGAGGCGGCAATAACAAACCTAGATGAACTGGAGCAACAGGCGGCCGATTCGGCTATGCGCAGACTAGTAAAATAACAGAAAGGGAAGTAAAGATGGATAAGGTTCTACTACAAAAATATGCCGAGTTTGCGGTTAAAACTGCCGCAGGCTTAAAGCAGGGGCAGACACTGCTTATAAGGGCTAACATTAAGGCGAGCTATTTCGTTGCAATGTGTGCCGAGGAGGGCTATAAGGCCGGCGCACGTGAGGTGGTTGTGCAGTATAGCGATGAGCATCTGCAACGCCTAAAGATGGAAAACTGTTCTATCGATACACTAAGCGATATTAAACCCTATATCGAGAGATCTACACTAGATTATATCGAGGGGGAGGGCGGTGCCGCACTGCTAAACATAGGCGGAAGCAACCCGGAGCTTTTTAAGGGGATAGATCTGGATAAGGTGGATGCCAACGGTAGGGCAATTAGTAAGGCGATGACAAACATTCGCAACTATACCATGAACGACCGTGTGCAGTGGACAATCCTAACGGTGCCACACGAGGCGTGGAACAAAAAGGTGTTCCCGGGCCTAAGCGCCGAGGAGGCCGAGGAGAAGATGTGGGAGGCAATATTCAGATGCACCCGTGTTGCCGGCGGCAACCCTGTAGGGGAGTGGAACGACTATATTGATAAGACGGTTGCACGCCGAGAAAAGCTTAACGGCTACCGCTTTGAAAGCATAAGGATGAACGCCCCTAACGGAACTAACCTAACGGTAGGCCTTGCGGACGACCATGTATGGGATGGCGGGCTTTCGGTAACGCCAGAGGGTAACCGCTTTATTGCAAATGTTCCCACCGAGGAGATATTTACAGCCCCCCACCGCAACAGGGTGGATGGCATTGTATACGGCACAAAACCCTATATCTTTAACGGCGATATTATAGATGGTATCTGTGTAGAGTTTAAGGATGGTGCGGTGGTTAAACACTCCGCAACCGTAGGGGAGGAGTTGCTTACCAAGCTACTTGAGGGGGATGAGTTCTGCCGTAGAATTGGGGAGATTGCCCTTGTAGATAAGCATAGCGGCGTTGGCAAAAGCGGCCTACTATACTATAACACCCTATACGATGAAAATGCCGCCTGTCACATCGCATTCGGTAAGGCGTACCCAACCTGCGTTGCCGGCGGCGATAAACTAACAAAAGAGGAGCTTCTTGAAAAAGGGGTTAACGATAGCCTCTACCATGAGGATGTGATGGTAGGTACCGATGATATGGATATCGTAGGTATACAGAAAGATGGCACCGAGATACAGCTATTTAAAGGCGGAGAGTGGGTTATATAACCACAAACCAAAGATATAAAAGGCCATAGATAACCGGCTGGTGTAGCATATAGATTAAAAGGCTGTGCCGGCCGATAAAGCCTAAAGGTTTTATATAGCTGTTATAGATAAAATTTGGGGGATTTTTAAGTAGTACCCTGCCCATAAAAAAACCAAGAAATATAGCAAAAACCCACGGTATTATAGGGAAATAATCGGAGGAGTAGAAACCCGGTGCAGGGTAGCCGATTACAAGCAATACCCCGCTTTGGTATAGCGGCGATGATGCTATAAAATCCGGCACCGGTGAGTTATATATAAGGTTAAAGGTAACAACAAACAGCAGGGTAGCTACCACACCGCCTACAAGGGGGTTAACCTTTAGGAGCAGCTTTTTTACAACCCCACACAGCACAGTGCCGGCACCAAGCATAGAAAGTACCCCGAAGATAACTGCCTGCCCCGGCATAAAAATTAGGGTGGCCACGCTTATCACAAGGCCACAGCCAAACACTATAAGCCCACGGCGAACATTCTTGCCGGAGATAAAACAGCCAATACCGGCAATAGTGGCAAAACCTATCGGTATAATGGGCTGTAACGGCATTATATCCCTTGCATAAAAGGGCAGGTTTATCCCAAAGATAAACACAAGGTCATACAGCAGATGGTATAAAACCATAAGCACTATAAACAGGCCTCGAAGTTCATCCAGAACATAAATTCGTTTTTTCATTAGGCTAAACCCTTTCAATTCACAAAACTAAGGAATCAAATGCAGTACGAAAAATCTTGCGGAGCAATATGCTATCTAGTCAGGGAGGACCAGCTAAAGGTACTCCTAATATGCCATGTGCACGGAAGGAACTGGTCTTTCCCAAAAGGTCATGTAGAGGAGGGGGAGACAGAGCAACAAACCGCCCTACGTGAGGTGTTTGAGGAGACAGGCATTAGTATAGAGCTTATTCCCGGCTACCGAGAAGTATCCAGATATAACCCTACACAGGGGATAACAAAGGATGTTGTATACTTTTTAGGTAAGACGGATAATAACCAGATAAAGCTACAAACAGAGGAGCTGAGGGAGGCCGCCTTCGTGCCGATAGCCGAGGCAAATAAGCGCCTTGCCTACCCTGCCGACCGTAGGATGCTTGCAAAGGCTATAAAGATAATATCTGAAAAAGAGGGAGTTGACTTTAGTTCCTAGCCTTTGCCGTGTTGTGCTATATACTCGGCCGGATATTTAGGGTGAAACTTTCTTTTTATGTTACTGCGGTTCTCCTGTACATATTTTGTAACACCACCGGCACCTGCCGATACAACGGTGTGTAGCTCGTCCATCATATAAACGTTATACAGACATTCAAACCCCGGCTTTGCGTAACCTACATTCTCTAGGTTAGCCGGTGTTTTTTTCTGCCTATAAATATAGTAGGGGTTGTATCCCTCTAACAGCTCGTCCCTATAAATCATCATCTTTAGCAGATCGGGGTTTGCGGCAAAATCCCCTCCCGATAGCATAGAGCCGCTTTTTTTGGTAAAGCTGTGTACCGTTATGCTCTCGGGGTTTAGGGCGAGTGTCTGTTTTAGGCTATACAAAAAACCCTCGGCATTATCGCCCGGCAGGCCGGCAATCAGATCCATGTTTATATTAACAAGCCCCTCCTGCCTTGCATCATAAAAGCACTGCCTCACATCATCGGCGGTGTGGTGCCTGCCTATCCCCTTTAGTATATCATCACAGAAGGTTTGTGGGTTTATAGATATTCTATCTACCCCTGCCTGTTTTATTATGCGCAGCTTCTCCCTATCGGTGCAGTCCGGCCGGCCGGCCTCTACCGTAAACTCTCGGCGGTGTGGGAATAGCTCGTTTATGCTGTTAAGCAGTGCCTGTAACAACCCATGCTCAAGCACTGTAGGGGTACCGCCCCCTATATATATCGTCTCTAGGGTTGTGCCCTGCATCTCTGCCGCTATCTCTTTAAGCTCGCTAATAAGAATAGCCACATACTGCCCTATCTCCTTTTTGCTGTTTGTGGCCATAGATATAAAGCTACAGTATCTACAGCGGGATGGGCAGTAGGGTATAGATAGATACAGGCTGTAACGATCCACCCCTCTTTTAATGTCCATGCCCTGCTGTGTCTCGTAACAATTTTTTAGTAGTAACGCCTTGGAGGGGGAAACATCAAACTCATCCTCTAGCCTGTGCATAGTCTGCTTTGGAGATAGCCCTGTGGCTATTCTCTGGCGGTAGAGCCAGAGCGGGCGAACCCCGCACAGCATCCCCCATGGGGGCGTTTCGCCGGTATATTCTTTTAATATAGCGTATAGGAATTGCTCCGTGTCACCCTGCGCATCTACAACAACCCTTCGGCCTTTGGCTGAAACTATTGCAAGGAATAACCGGCTGTTAGAGGCACGAAAATATATGTAACTATCCCCGTTTCGCCTACCGTGGCAAAGCTCTATATCGGGAAAAAAAAGCCGAATTATATTTTCGGCTTTATATTTTGTGGCATGGTTATGTAGGAAAAGCCTCATAAAGCCATGGCCTCTTTCATATATGGGTTGTGTTTCAGCTCATCTGCAATGCCCGAGAACTGATCATGCCCGGGATAAACTACCGTATCGGGCGGTAGGGTGGATAGCCGTTTAAGGCTTTTAAGCATAACCGAATAATCCCCCCCGGGAAGGTCACATCTGCCGCAGTTATGCCAAAAGAGGGTATCGCCGGCAAAAAGATGCCCATCTGTATAAAAGCATACGCTACCCGGTGTATGCCCGGGGGTGGCCAGCACCGAAATATTGGTGTTGCCTACCTTAACTGTTTCACCATCCTTTAAAAAGCTGTCCGGTGTCATGTTAAAATGCGCCGCATCCTCGGCCGACATACATAGCCTTGCACCGGCGGCACGCAGTGCCTCCACCGCCCCAACATGGTCAAAGTGGCCATGTGTCAACAAAAGTGTCATATCTTTGGCGTTGTAGCCGCTGTAGCACTCAAGCTGTGCCGCAGGGTCTATTACTATTATGTCGTCCCCCTCGGTAAGTATAAAGCTGTTAGTACAGTAGGGCGGGCTTGCAACGATATGTTCTATATTCATAAACTATCTCCTTATAATGTTGTATACATCCTTAACCTTTCTTAGCTTTGTGATAATTGTGGCAAGATGCTCCACGTTAGCTACCGATATTGTTACCACAAACTCGGCATTACTTCCTGCCTCTGTCTCCCTTGCGTTTAGGGTTACTACCGGAACTCTCATGTTTGCCAGTGCAACCATTATATCTGCAAGTAGGCCGTTGCGGTTCATTGCAGACATCTCCAGCGTTGCGTTAAAGCTCTCCTTAACATCTCCTGCCCAGTGTGCAGCCAGCCAGCGGACACCGCCCTCTAACGAATCCTTACTGCGCAGATAGTTGTTACATTCCTGCTTGTGGATTGCAACGCCATGCCCCCTCGTTATAAAGCCTACAATCTCATCACCCGGCAGTGGGCTACAACACTTTGCAAACTTTATAAGGCAGTTGTCTATCCCATCGACTACAACCCCCTCGTTAGAGCGTTCCTTGCGCTGTGGTATAGAAAAAGCCTCCACCGGATTTTTGGATTTAACTATCTTTGCATACTCCTCCTTGATGCGGCTCATAACCTTTGTTAGGGTAATGCCGCCGTAACCTAGGGTAGAGTAGAGCTCATCTATCGAGTGCAGACGTTGCCCCCTTGCAATATCAAGGAAAATCTGCTCTTTTTCTTCGGGCAAAAAGGTTATGCCTATACGCCGCATCTCCTTTTCCAGCATATCACGCCCCTGCTCTATATTCTCCTCTCGGCGCTCCTTTTTAAACCAGGTTCGTATCTTGTTTCTCGCCTCGCTGGTGCGAACTATCGAAAGCCAATCACGCCCCGGCCCCTTGTTTTCCGGCCCGGTTATAATCTCGATAATCTCTCCGTTTTCCAGCTTATGGTCTATCGATACAAGCTTGCCCCCTATCCTTGCACCTACCATGCGGTTGCCTACCTGTGAGTGTATCGCATAGGCGAAATCTATAGTAGTGGCGCCAACCGGTAGCGTGACAACATCACCGCGCGGGGTGAAAACATATACCTCCTGCGGAACCAGCTCATATTTAATATTGCGGATTATCTCCTCGCTATCGGCAGTGCCGGTATCATCATATAGTAGCTGCCTAACCCATGCAAGCCTCTCCTCAAGGCGGTTATCTACCGCTACGCCGGCCTTATATTTCCAGTGGGCCGCCACGCCAAACTCGGCAGTACGGTGCATCTCAAAGGTGCGTATCTGCACCTCTACCGGCATACCATCCGGCCCTACAACGGTTGTGTGTAGGCTACGGTATAGGCTGGGCTTGGGGGTAGATATATAATCTTTAAACCTATTGGGTACGGGGTGAAAAAGGTCATGTATTACACCTAAAACGCTGTAACAATCGCCAACATTTTCCACTATTACACGCAGGGCATATATATCATATATTTCGTCGAAATCCTTATTATCAATAAACATCTTGCGGTAGATGCCGTAAACGCTTTTTATCCTACTTTCGAACTGTGCATCCACTATGCCACCCTCGATTACCCTCTGCTTAACCTGTTCGGTAACCATATCCATATACTGCTTTGTCTTACCGGTGTTACCCACCGCCTCGGTAATCTCGTTATAGCCATAACGATCGAGAAAGAAAAGGCTCCTGTCCTCCAGCTCCTCCTTGAGTTTTTTCATTCCAAGGCGGTAGGCTATGGGTGCATACACCTCCATCGTCTCGAGGGCGGTGTTAAGCTGTTTGTTAGGCGGAACTGCATCAAGGGTGCGCATGTTATGGATACGATCGCAAAGTTTAATTATCATAACCCTTATATCGTTACTCATCGCAAGCAACATCTTGCGCAGGTTCTCTGCCTGTTGCTCCGCTACCGAGGAAAAGGGAATTGCACTTAGCTTTGTAAGGCCATCCACCAGCTCGGCAACCTCCTCCCCAAACTTGCGGTGTAGGCTTTCTAGGGTCGTATCGGTATCCTCCACTACATCGTGCAGTAGCGCGGCCACGATAGACTGGGTATCCATGCCAAGATCTACCAGCAGTAGTGCCACATTTAAGGGGTGGATAATATAAGGCTCACCCGATTTTCTTTTCTGCCCCTCATGTGCCGCCTCTGCCACCGTGTAGGCGGTATGCACCAATTCTATATCGATGTTGCGGTTTTGTTTCGTTATACGCTGTTTTAAATCTTCGTAGGTCAAGTTGCCAATCCCCCTATAACAGAACTCTCATCAAGGCTACGTTTTTGTGGGTTTTCGGTACGGTGTAGCACACCGCCCTTTTCATAGATAAGCCCAAGCTCACAAAGGCCGAACAGTGCCGCTAAAACCCTTCCGGAATCAGCCGAGGAAAACCCGGTTATAAACCCTGCTGTATCAACTGCGGATGCACCCTGCAATGCCCTGAATACCTTTGCGGTAAACTCCCTGCTTGGGTATAGCATTGCCCTTTGCTCTGCAGTTATATCACACCCGTAGTAGTATTTTGTAAAAAGGTTGATACTATCTATGTATTCATCCGGCATTGCCGATGGGCGTATCTGTTTTAACAGCATAGATATGCTTTTACCGTTGTTCCCCTCATAGATCGAAAGCTCTACGACCATATCTACCCTGCTACCGGCTGTATAGCCAAGGCTCTGTGGGGTTCTGGCAAAGCAACTAACCCAGTAGCGCTCCCCTAGATGGTTTATACAGATACGGCAGTGTTGCTCCTTCATGGCCGTTACCTTTTCTATCACGGCATCCGAGATAAAAAAGCAGGGCCTTGGGTTTTCCTGCCCAAACGGTGCAAACTGCTGTAGCTTTTCTATCTCCCCCAAGGTTACAGGCTCTGTAATCTTGCCATCGGCGGTTATGCTATCAAGCGTTGCCCCCGCCATTACGGCCCTTGCATGGTTATTAATAGCCTGCCGAAAATCCTCACATCGCCCACGCTCTATCGAAAAACCGGCCG
>CAYJOX010000079.1:4281-7583 GCA_964371915.1 uncultured Oscillospiraceae bacterium | reverse complement strand
TAACTTTACCGATATAAGCTTTGCATCACCTGCAATATTTTCGCAGTTTCAGGGGCTAATGCTTGTAGATGGTGTAAACTCAATGGTGGATATAACATCCTACAAAACCGGTGCTACAATTACCGGAAGCATGACCTATAATCAGCTTAAAAACTCGTTAGATTATATCTATAATTCCGCCGATAGAACAGCACTTAACACCCTAACCGTAACCTACGATCCGACCGAGGCTACCCTTAATACATCATTATCAACATCAAAATATTACATCGAATACCCCGGCTCGCAGTATGTACAAACCCCGATGCCAAACGTTGCTATCGGTACGCCACAGCTATTCGGATCATTAACCGATGAGCTCGCCGATGCGGCGGTTGCCGAAGCCGAGGACGAGGAAGACGAAGAATAAATTTGCTACAACTAATACAACTAGAAAGGAGGGGTGCAGATGCCATTAAAAGACAATAATAAAGGCCTTAGCTTAGTAGAGCTATTAATTGGTGTAACAATACTTGCAATTATTGCCGCACCGCTTCTTTCCAGCTTTGTTTTTGCCACAAGAACAGCGCAAAAAAGCCGTGAGATAGGGGATATGACCTTAGCCGCCGAGAATATGGCAGAGGAATTTTTATCCCAAAACTATGAACTGTGGACAATGCCGGGCAGCAGATTAAATGTACCTGCAATGTCCGGTATAAACGGAACGTTATACTATAATTTTGGCTCGGATTCAAATCCAATTTTTGGATCGTTGTCTATAGCTCCAACATTTGATGAGGAAGGCTATCAGAAATTTTATTTTGGCTATCAAAATGTTCCGGTAGGGGATAACGAGTTTGACATACTTGTAAGCTTTGACCCCGGAGCAGAGCCGCCGGCAGGCTCGGCATCTGGCACACCGGGTACCGGATACTGGAATATAAACAGTGTTCCTATGCTTAACTATGTTCCTACCAACTATTCCTTTGATCAAAGCACGAGTGATCCGGATGCTTTTGCATGGCAGGAGTTTATTGCGGATGCTACGGCAAAGGGCATTAACACATCTACATTCGATATAAACGATAGCCGAATTAATGCACAAAGAACAATAAACATAACGGTAGACGACGGCCCTGTTTTAGGCGATAACATGATACATGCCTATATACAGTTTAGTTACGAGTTCACCTACCCAGGCACGGTAGATAAATTTACCACATCTTCATCTTCTTACGAGATAACACCTACAGGTGGCGTTGATGCCTCGGTGGAGGATGCCGCTACCTTCTATCTAATGTTTTTTCCGTGGTACCATGGTAGCAGCTCTACAAGAGATACCATTATTATTAACAAGCCGATAGATAACGAGATTAACGTGGTTCTTGTTAAAAAAACCAATCCCGCACTCTCTCCGGCAGAGATAAGCGCCGGTGAGGCGGATTATAAAGCGTCGGTATACTTTATGCAAAAGTATAATGCAGACCTGTATGATAGCGATACTAACTCTATAAACGTGCATGGCTCTCTACTTACCAACATTAACGAGCCGCTTGTCGCAGGGGTAACATATCCATTAAACAACGTTTATTACTATATCTCGAACGGTTCCGGTACCTATACAAGAACCGAGCTTGATTCGCAAGATGAGATTGCGGTAGCAGAGCTTAAAAAACGTGTTTATGATATTACTATAGGAATATATGATGCCGATATGACAGGGTTTAACGGTGACCCCGGCGAGCCTATCTATAGCATTAATACATCACACCTACAATGATAAAACAAACCGGCATGGGAGGAAGACTATTGCCCTTAAAAAACAAAAATATAATATCGTTATTAAAAAGCAACAAGGGTTCCGGCATGATAACCGTGCTGGTGGCCATGTTTTTCCTTGCCATACTTGGGATAACGGTTATGTTTATGTCCTATACCGGCCTGCTTATTAAAACCACCGAGAGAAGGGGTGTGGATAACTACTACTCCGCAAATGAGGTTATGGATGCAATAAGGCTAGGCTTTGAGGAGGTTGTTTCACAAACTCTACAATCAAGCTACAAAACTGCACTGATGAGTGAGACCTCGGTAACATTTGACGATATCTTTATACAGGATTTAACAGCATGGACAACCGAGATTAACTCGGTAGATCCTACGCTGTTTAGATGGAACACAACAATTAACCCTGTTTTTGTTACACAGGGAACTCAAAACCCTATAACAGGAGAGTATCCCTATAGCTACGAGCCGATAATACTTGCGAATTTCTTGGTAAAGGCAGGCATTAGCCGTGATGACATATCGGTTAACGGGTTTGATTCGGCCGGTGTGGCCGATGCCACAAAGCCGGTAAAGATAACCACGCCATCAAATATAAGCGGCGTTAACACAGATAATAGGGTTGTAGCACATTCGAGTGGTGGGGTTATACAAAGGGTTGTTTTTAACGATATAACTGTGACATATACAAGCCCAGCTACAAACGTTACCTCCGAGATAACAACCGATATATCGGTGGCTGTACCGGATTATGTAAGAAACAACAATATCTTTAACATATCATCTATACCGGATTTTGCAATGATAGCAAGGGACGAGATGGTTACTAATAGCGCTTCACTAATTATTGATGGAAGTGTCTATGCAGGCAGTTTAGAGTTAAATGGTGATACCACCCTACAAAACGGGGAGATAGTTACTCCAGGAAGTATAGAGGTAAACGATAGTTTTGAGATTTCCGAGGCACAGGCAGGGATTGCGGCGGGCACAGTGTATGCAGATGAAGTACTGCTTGAGGATAACGATGCCGAGCTTACGGTAGGTGGTGCACTTCTTGTTGCCGACGACCTTACGATAAACGGATTTAACGCAGCCGTAGATATTAACGGAACCTACTATGGTTTTGGTGATCATGATACCGACCCATCACTAAGTAGCTCTATAATAGTTAATGGGTTAAACGCAGATATGTCCTTCGATCCGGCAAGTACATTAACCATTGCAGGGCATAGCTTTATTACACAGACGAATGCACTGGATCCTAATACCGGTGTTTTAATGGGTGAATCCTTCTCTATTAGGCCTAACCAGCTTGTATACCTTATACCGGCAAGCGAGCTTATAATGGCGGATGGAACACAACAACCTACAAACCCGTACATGCCTACAGGCAACGTTATACCGGCACTTCCAACGCTTAAAAATCCGGCGGCAGGCGTATCTGTTGCACAGCTTGTTTACAACCTACCGGCTGGCGGTAACCCGGCAGTTGTGTACTACTTCTATCAATTTTCTACCATTCAGGCAACTAACGATTTTTT
>CAYJOX010000079.1:0-4271 GCA_964371915.1 uncultured Oscillospiraceae bacterium | reverse complement strand
TTATCTTGATTCATACCTATCGGCACTGTCCGAGCTGCCGCCCGATAATATCACGGCCGCCGGTACACTCATTGGGCAGGAGAATGCCACAAACGATTACTATATTCCAAACCAGATAGACCCTGTGGATGGAACGTCGGTAAACAGGATGAACGATTTTTATGAGGAACTCTGTCGCTCACTAAATACCCCTAGTGCAGATGCGGCAATAACCAACCCGTATGAGCTAACAATTAACCGAACCGAGCTTGATGTCTTTTTTGGTGGAGCAATACCGGCTCCCCCTGCAACACCACAGGTATGGGAGTTCACACAGGCTGGTGGATCTAATACCGTTGCGGTTGTAGTTAGCGGAAGTATCAGCACGAGCTCAATACCGTCAACCACGAGGATAATACTAACAACACCGGGTAGCAATGTAACGGTGAACTCTAACTTTAGCGGCTTAATAGTATCGGGTGGTGATTTAACGGTAAATCCGGTTGTTGCACTGTTAGATTCGGATGAATCTGCCGTTAACGATGCCTTTGGTGCCACCTATACTGCCGGTGGAACTACCTATACCTTTGGCGATTTTATGACAGTTGCAAACAATATATCTGCCGCTGTAAGCGACACAGCCGATGCCACCGAGCTAGTAACATACGAAAACTGGCACAGGAAATAATTACTAACTGCTTAGTAGAAAGGGGGTGACCCATGAAGATGAGTAACAAAGGCTATAGTTTGGTTGAACTTATAATAGTTGCAGCCATAATTATAATATTGGCCTCGGCAGGAATTTACACAGTAAATGCCATATTTGCAACAGGTGCAAAGGAGGCCACAAACGATTTTTATTCGCTTATCTCACAATGCAGGGTTGCCACTATGAGCGGCGAGGAAGACCCATATGTAAGCATAACCTACGATGCAACGGACGACACATATTATGGTGAAGTTTTTTTAGGGGCAACCTCCTACGATAGAGAATCCCTTTCCGACCACCCTCTCACGGTAAGTTATGTGCTGGCAGGGGATACTGTTCTTAATTCAATAGAAAGCATTGCGGCGCCATCCCAGCTTACCTTTGGTTTTGGAGATAACGGAGAGTTTGATTTTACAAAGGGCCCCGGTGATATTATCACCCACGGCGCAGCCGCAGGGTCGGCGATAGAGCGGTTAATCTTCTCGTCTGGTGGAACTAGCCATACTATAGAACTAACGCCCACAACAGGCTACAGCGAGATTAAATAAAACAATATTTGGGGGACGAACATGAACAATAAGGGCTTTACCTTAGTAGAACTGATAGTTACTATTGCAATTCTTGCCATAGTGGCTATGGGTGTGCTAAGCCTAATGTCTGCCGGCTCACGTTCATACTCCAATGTACAGGGGCAGGTTAACCTGCAGATACAATCACAGATAGTAATGGGGCAGCTACAGGAGTTTATATCAAACTGTAGCGGCGGAATTACATGGGATGCTACTACTAACACCCTTCATCTCATTGATACGGTAGATGTATGGGATAACTCCTCCGGTTTTGCAATAGCCGGGCAGGATGGCGTTGATGATGAGAAAACGTTACAATCATTTGTACTTACAAATAACGAGCTGTTTTACGAGTTTAGCCAGCATAGCAACGATGCCGATATAGTAACGGCAACAGCTGAACCGATAGACGATTTGATGAGCCAAAATATCGAGAGCATTAACTTTACCATTACCAGCGATGCCGATGGAGTTATAACTTTAGTAGCGATGGATATTGTGTTTGAATATAGGGGCGCACAATACAGCGCAACTCAGCTAGTTACGATGAAAAATTCCCCTGTGTATGCAACCGATATTAACACCTTAATAACAGCAATTAACAGCCGGTAAATAATACAGACATTAGTATATTTAGATATTTTGAAAGGATATTTAATGACAGCATCTTTGCATAAGATAAAAAAGGCGATGGTTAGAACAGTTGCAGCTATTGTAGCTGTATTTTTGCTGCTACCGCTTTTTGTAGATATAACAACTGTTTTTGCAATACCGCACACCGAAAACCCGGCACATGTTGCCTACCCATCTCTAACCGGTATAGAAACTGTTAAGGTATCTGCAACTCAGGCCGACCCTTTCAGAATACTTGAAATAGTACCACAGGACGGCAAAGGGAGTATGGGTTATTATATTCCCGGCCAGGAGCCGATATTTCAGGATATACAGGCAGGGCTAACCTCGCTAGCCGATGCCACTGCTCGTGAGACCTATTTTAGAGATTTATTAGATAAACTTGAGCATAAAGGGCTTTCATCTACAGATCCCGCTGCCGACCTGATTTTCACCGAGGGAACATACTCCGAGTTTATAGATACTCCGTGGGATACGGCATCTGCCCCCGCCGGCTCTGTTGCGGTAAGCCTAGATCATGTTGAGACTAGAACATATAAAGGAGATTTTATATCTACACCATCCGGTGGTGATTTTATCGCTACCGATAGCTACGTGCTTGCCCCTACCCCCGGCACCGGTACCCATAACATGGAAAAGACCGAGTTTGTATATAACACCGATGTAACCGGAGCTCCTGAAGATTACTTTTATTATGGTGTGGAGTTTGTAGAGTTAGATACCCTAAAAACAAGAGCGCCATATGATAGCTTTACATATATTGATGTACCGATAGACCCTACCCAACCGGGCCTTGGCAACCGCGAGGAAACCCTCTCTGAATATCTGCGAAGAATGGAGCCGAGCGATAGGGTAGACACCACGAATTTCCCCGAGACATACATCTACACCGCAATACCGGATGGCGATGCCGACCCATCAAACGATAGATATATTTTCCGTAGCAAGACCACAGATTTAGTTGCAGACATACCGGTTAACGAAACTCTCTATATTGTGGATCCGGATACTGCACTTGTTGGCCCTGCTGTATACTCCGCAGACCTATCCGCAACTCCGTATGCGGCTAACAACTCATCGTTTGTAGCCGACCCTGCCGGTGATTATATTATCGAGCAGGAGTTTAGCCTTGTAACGCCCGGAACCGGTACGCATAGCTTTACCGAAAGCGCTACCGGTGCAGATGAGTTTGACTATGATTATACAGATATCTATGTAACGCTACCCTATAAAAACAACAACTGGTTTAACTGGGATGTACTAAATGATTTTGATGCATCGGCCGGCCCATTTATTCAGGTTGACAGCGTTACACCTGGGGCAGTAACTACAGCGCAGGTTAATGAAGCCGATATGATTGTGTTTTCTGCCGGCTTTGATATTGATGCCGCCGATCCCACAAACACAACCTTAGAGACCCTTTACACCGATAATACGAACGACCTAGACCCGGCACGCCGTGCCGAGATATATGCAAGATTAACCACTACAAATCCTGAAGAAACACTACTGCCGATTATAGTTGACAGTAGGCTTAGTGGTATAACAAACTCAGAGATATCAGGCCTAATCAACGATCTATACACCCCCTCTGACAAGAGGCTAAATAATGCAGGGACAGAACACGGCAACGGCTTTGTGGATGGGAATCTATACTATTTCGTGCCGGGCGTAGCCGATGCCGGTGGTGCCGATAAACTAATAACTACAAATTTTAACACAGCTTTTTCAAACTCTCTATATACCGATAACGCAGATTATGATGATGATAATTCCCCGTTTATAGATATCCATGCCGAGATAGTGCAGGAAAACGTTTATCGTAGTGCTACCGGCACACAACTTTTACCTGTAAGTATCAATATGGCTACCGCTATCAGATATATTATAAACTATGGCGATCAGCGTGTGGTACTTAACAAGGATAGTGTTAATGTTCTTCAGATACAGCCGGTAAGCATGGAGAGATATAACGATCCTAACTTTAATGAGACATATTTTGATAAAGATGTAATTGATGCTGCCTATGTTAAAAACTTCTTTCTTCCTACCGATACTATTTTAGAGGAAGATGATATTACTGTTAATACTATGGGAACCCCTGAGTTTATTGGCAAGATTGAGGATATTACCGAAGTTTATGATATGATGTATATCGGTGCGGATATATATAGTGATGGACAGTACAACGATGGTAGAACCGGTACAAGAGCCGAGGGCTCTAAAAATTATGAGGATGATATTGGCGATGACATAGACGGAGTATCCGGAAACGATAACGATGCATTTCATACAAGAACCGAGGGCGGCGAGATAATAACCAATTTTAACGATAACACCATGGATGGTATGATCTATACCAACATAGGTGATACCGTTGA
>CAYJOX010000078.1:294-7747 GCA_964371915.1 uncultured Oscillospiraceae bacterium | reverse complement strand
AATGTATAATGCTTTAACAGGTTATCTTGGTGTCCTATTTGATCAAAATCCGGCGGCCGTAGGCGGCGCACTACCGGATGATGCCTTCTATTATGGAAGGTAAGCATAAAACGGATAAGATAAAACTTTGGTCGGTTGCGCTTGCGCTGGTTATCTGGCAGATAGCGGCAATGATTATCGACCAAAGCATACTGATAGTTTCACCGATAAGGGTTTTTATAAAGCTTACCGAGCTTGTACAACTACCGGACTTTTGGCTATCGGTAGCGTATAGTTCGATAAGAATTATTGGTGGCTTTGTTGCAGGTATGGTATGTGCAATTGCACTTGCCGTGCCTGCTTCAAGGCTTTCCTTTTTGCGTGATCTACTTGCACCGTTTATGATAACAATTAAATCTATACCGGTTGCATCCTTTGTTATCCTGGCACTTATCTGGTTTTCATCACAAAACCTTGCAATCTTAATAAGCTTTTTAATGGTGCTTCCCATCATCTATACTAATGTGCTGGAGGGTATGCGCAACACCGATGAAAGCCTGCTTGAGATGGCAAGGGTTTTTAGAATGAGCCCCCTTAAAAGAATTAGATATATCTATTTCTTTGAGGTATACCCATTTTTTATATCGGCCATAAAGGTTGCCCTCGGCCTTAGCTGGAAATCCGGAATTGCCGCCGAGGTTATAGGCATACCACAAAACTCCATCGGCGAAAATCTATTTAACGCCAAGATATATCTTGATACATCATCACTACTTGCATGGACTGTAGTAATTGTTATAGTAAGTACACTTTTTGAAAAGCTATTTTTATTCTTGGTAAAGCATCTTCACCGGTTTATGGAAAGGGGTTAGGATGGCCGAAGCATATATAAACATTAATAACCTATGTAAATCCTTTGGTTCGGTTGTAGTGCTTGACAATTTTTGTGCAAGTTTTCCACACGGCAAAATAAGTAGCATTATGGCTCCTTCCGGCAAAGGAAAAACTACGCTTTTTAGAATACTGCTTGGCCTTGCAAAAAAAGATAGTGGTAGCATAGACGGCCTGCTTGACAAAAAAACAGTTGCTGTTTTTCAGGAGGATAGGCTGTGCGAAAACCTTTCGGCTACCGTAAACATTACTATAGCTACCGGCGCCGATAAAGATAGGGTAGCTACCGCCCTAGGCGAGGTTGGGCTTAGCGAGTTTTCGCACCGCCCGATCTCTCAGCTATCCGGGGGTATGAAGCGCAGGGTAGCAATTCTGCGCGCACTGCTAAGTGATGCCGATGTAATCTTAATGGACGAACCTTTTAAAGGGTTGGATGACGATACAAAAGAAAATGTGGTACACCTTGTAAAAAGGTATACCACCGGTAAAACTGTTATCATCATCACCCACCAAAAAGAGGAGGCAGAGGAACTTGGCTCGGTTTACGATATTATATTATAGGGCTAAAGGGGTTATTATATTATCCCCACAAAATACAGTGCAAGCCCTATAAGGCCACTACCGCCGATAAGTGCTATCATCCCTACCTTAAATTTGCGATAAAGCACAAGCGCTATCGCCACCATGGCTATAAAAATATAATCGAGGCTTCCCTGTACAGTAAATATAACATTTACAAGTATACCAAGAGAGGCAACCGCTATTAGGCCGGTAACCACCGGTTTTAGCAGTGTTAATGTATCCTGCATAATGCTTAGGTCACGGTAACGGAAATATAACTTACAAAGAATTAGGGTTATTATAATTGAGGGTGTTATTATGCCTGCCGTTGCGATAAACCCACCAAGCGGCCCTGCGAGCTTAGAGCCCACAAAGGTTGCTGAGTTTAGGATTATCGGCCCCGGCGTAAGCTGGCTTATAGTAACAAGATCGGCAAACTCCGTTGTGCTTAGCCAACCCTTTTGGGTCACTGTAAGGTGCTGTATTAGCGGTAGAATTGCATATCCTCCGCCAAAGCCAAGCCCGCCTACAACTAAAAAGGAAAGATACAGCTCTAACAATATCATCTCTTCCCCTCCTTTTTAGCGGCCTTAAAATGCTTAACAACCGAAATGCCGCCAAATATAATAACAGAGGAAAAAACCATAAGAGCGGGATTAACCCCTAAAAAATAGCTTAGCGAGAAGGATAGCACTATTAAAACCGGTGCTATCCATTTTATTTTTTTATAGCTATCTAATGTATATTGTAGTACAAGGTCGATCATTATCGCAGCGATTGCGGCGCTCATCCCTCTAAAAACTGCGGTAACCGCATTACCGTCCGGGTCGCTTGCAAAGATAGAGTAGATGGACTCAAACAGGGTAATAAGAACAAGTGGTGGAAGTATAGCACCAAATAGTGCACAAAAAGCACCCGGCACCCCTGCAAGCTTGTACCCCACCGCAAGGGAGGAGTTTACAGCTATCGCTCCCGGGCCGGACTGTGCAATGGAGACAAGGTCGGACATCTCGTCCTTATCTATAAGCTTTAGATCATCAACATATCTTTTTGTAAGTAGCGGCACCGCAATATATCCGGCACCTATCATAATTAAGCTGATAAAAAGTGAGGTTGCAAAAAGGTTTATATAGATATTTTCTAAAAGTTTTTTCATTAAATTCCTTATTACTCTATTATTTCGGCGGCTGCCAAGTCCTCGAATATGCCGGATGTACCGTCAAATGTTCCCCAAGGGTTCATGGCATAGCGGTTTATCTGTAGTTGGTAATGCAGGTGGCTTCCGGTAGAGTAACCGGTAGTTCCCATATCTGCAATAAGTTGCCCTTTTTCTACCATATCCCCTGTCTGTACATGTAGCGCTGACATATGGAAAAGGTAGGCTTTCAGACCACCGCCGTAATCTAATACAATGGTATTGCCACTAAGCTGTAAAAAACCGGCATACTCCACCTTAGCATGGTTAGGGGCTATAATCGGTGTTCCCTCCGGTGCCGCAATATCTATACCGCCATGGTAGCCATCAAAGCTACCGTTTATATAACGTGCCAACCCATATTCACTAGATATTCTACCCTCGGCAGGCATTAAAAATGTGCCCTCCCAGTAGATATTTTCATCCTTGGTATCGTATAGAGGGTGAATTACCTCCCGATACTCTGCACTTGCAGCCGCACTATCCCCAAGTGCCGAGGTGGAAGTATCCATCGTGAAGCTCTGTGTACCATAGGAGTGGGCAAGTACATTTATCTCTATCTGCTGTATATAATCCCCTACCGTTACGGTGGCTGTATAGGCACCCGGCTCTACAAGGTACCCTGTAGGTATAATTGCGGTATAAACACCTTCACGCTCTACAAACAGTGTACTTCCGAGGTCACTCTCTAGCTGTGGCACTACATCCTCTGCAAGGTTATGTAGATAGACCGATATACTCTCCCCCTGTAAAACCTCGGTAGCGGATACCGATATTGTAGCAGGTATAACCGGTTCTATTAGGTTATAATCGAAACCATAGCTAAAGGTACCAAAACTACCATCCTGTTGTACCTGTTGCTCTACCGTAACCAGATAGTTATAAAGCCCCGGTAGGGAAAGCTCGTAATCGTTAAGCTCATCGAGGGAGCCGGAAAAAAGGGCCTCCCCATTAGAGTAAATGTATCCTGTTACAGTATATCCACCCGGAGCTATGATATCGGGTGGTTGCTCGGTGTTCTCAAGCAAAAGCCCTGCAACATCATAATCCTCGGCTATGGTTTTTCCCTGCGGCTGAAATAGCACCGAATAGGTCCATACACTGCCCGAGAGTGGCAGGCTCTCCTCCCCTATCGTAATGTTTGGAGGTGCATACGAAACAGAACCTATCGAGTCATAATAGTTGTTGTAGATAGAAATTCCGCCTAAAGCTGCAGCAGTTACCCCAAGCAAGATGGCTACAATAAGTATAATTTTCTTCATTATTACAAAATACCCCTGAAATATGGATGTATTACTATTCTTCGCTATCTATATCGGGTAGCTCTAATGTTTTGTGATGTTTCTCTTTAAAGGCCGCCGAAAACTTACTAAAAAAGCCAACCTTTTCTTTCGGTTTCTCCTCGGTATAGGGGCGCTTTTTCCCGCTTAAAAAGCTCTCTGAAAAGCCCTCATCAAATATGCTGGCCGGCGCCACAATCTCTTTTTCAACTAAAGGTTCTTGCACCTCTTCAGCAGAATCCGGTTGCGATTGCTCTTGTATCGGTTGCGTTATTTTTTCAATCTGTCGTGTCTCGTCAACAACAGGCTTGGGTGGCTCTACAGGCTTGGGTGGCTCTACAGGTTTAGGAGGCTCTACCGCTACAGGTTTAGGCGGGGTAATCTGTACCGTTTGAGATACAGGGTTGAGCTGTAAAGGTATTTCCTTTGCAGAGGTAGAAGACTCTACCGCTGTGAGCTGTATAGGCGCATCTTTTTTCTTTGCATGCTTTGTGTCTAACACCTCAAGCCTTATTTCATCATTAAGCCTAGTTGCAATTGTAAGGTTTAACCTGCCTTTGCTATAGGCTGTAGTAACAGCGGTTATTACATCATCCATGTCTAGACGATAGCTTAGCAAACCCTTAAATGTAGCCATTATTCGATATCTCGGAGGCATTGTAGGTGATGCAAGCAGCGGAAGGCTTGCCATAATGATAGACTGAATACAATCCGGGCTTGCATCCTGTGCTAACTTTATAAATTCCTCCTGTATGTAGGAAAGGCCATTATCCGATTCAAGCCACTCCATGGTAGTGATCTCTCTATCAACAATACGCACTACCGGATAGATAGCGGAATCCACCACCTCACCATCGATTAACACTATAGAGGAGCCACCGGTATTACAGCTACTGTACACACTATAACAGCCCTGCAAGTATAGAACTTCGCAAAGCGGCAGCCCGGTGTGAACATAACAGCTACACTCTCGGCCGTTTAGCCTAAAGGATATAACCTCTTTTTTCATCTAACTGTAATTTCCTTTCTAATCGTTGTACTTACTATGCTATAAAAGGTAAAGAATTAGTACTACCTGTTGTTTTTTGCAAGCTCAATACTATGTGTAATAGAGGATTTTGCCTGTTCACGTACAAGATGTACAATAAATTCATGGTTATCAGCACCGCCGTCATCCGGAAAAACCGAGTGTAGTATAGCCGCAGTAATCGGGCTGATATCCGCCGGAAAAATGCCACTGCCCTCCGCTAGTATCTCTGCTTCGGAAAGCCGACGTGGGGGGTGCCCCTTGCTCACAAAACTTAGCCTAAGCCTTTCTATTCTCATGCCGTCTGCCGTCAGGCGCAGGTTAGAGCTGCAACACATGAGAGGTTTCTGTGAATTGTTATGAGATAAATAATATAGTGATGAGCCAAATATCCCATCGAGCGATGCCTTTTCTATAACTATCGCAGTAACTAAATCTTTATCCTTTAGCTTTAATTCACCACGCTCGTTATATAGGTCATGTATCTGTATAAGTATATTTTCGCCACCTCTGTTAACCTGAAACAGGGCTTCATATGCACATAGGCAGGCCGTTATCTCCCTTATGGTATTGTTTTTACAAAGGTTGCCTCCCACCGTCGCAGTGTTTCGAAAGGCTATTGTTCCGACATTTCTCACCGAATCGGCAAGTGCCGGTATATGGTTTTTAATAAGAGGGCTCTCCAGTAGATCTGTAAAGGTGGTTGCACAACCAATAACAAGATTTTCTTTATTATCTAAGTATATGCAACGAAGCTCCGCAATATCAGCGATAGATATTACCACACCGGCATAACCTACACCACAAACAAGCTGTGGCAGTGTAGCATTACCGCCACCAATTATTACAGCATCTTCGTTTTCATTATATAGCTTTAGTGCCTCCTGCAAATTTTTAGGGGCATATATCATATCTACATTAAACAATTTGTGCCGTTCCTTTCTTGTACCTTGCAAAAAACTTAATGTCTTTGACGACACTCTATATCATTCCGGCCTGTTCGAACTCCTCAAACAACCGCTCTGAGGTTATCGGCAGTGAGTCTATCTTGATTCCGGTTGCATTTAGCACCGCATTCCTAATAGCCGGAGCCACCGCAATAAACGGGGCATCACCTATAGATTTTTTCCCAAACGCAGTAGTTGGTTCGCTACCCGGAACAAACTCTATCGTAATATTGTCTTTTTCAACAACGTTCTTGTTATTGCCGGGAATGGATAACATAGCAGTTTCAGTATCAACAGCTACCGGGTCATTTAGTGTAAAGGAAATCGCATCCGCTATCGCCAACTTCGCCTCGCCGATGGCCGCCTCCTGTTGTGTAACGTTTCCGTTATCCAGCACTGTTATTATTCTGTCTAGCGATACCTTACACATCGGTATATTTACCGTAACCTCTGCAAAACACACACCAAAGCTTAAAGTTTTATCGGCAATGTTGCTACAGGCCTCAACTATAGGGCTCTGGCCCTTTTCTATAAAATCCTCAACTATATCAAATATCGGTAGCAGGCGGTGCTCGTTTTGCGTATCAACAAGAAACCCATCCTTTATATCCGGCCCAACAACATCACAGCCGAGATGAATTCTTGCATGGTCTATTAATCGAGCCTTCATACGCTGTGCCGCCTCGTTCAAGGCGAACTCCACAGCTATCTCGTTTGTAGAATCAAGTAGATCACCAGGGTAATCAAACCTTATCTTGTTAGTAGCTATGCCAACACACTTTGCAACATTTTCAAGATAGCAGGCAATGGTTGCTGCCGATTTTGGCCTGTTTGCAAGAGCTATTGTAAGGCTACCGTCACCGTGTATAGTCAGCCTTACATTAGTTGTTTTAGTGTAGCTGTTTGCATTGTAACAAAGTATAGCCATGCCTATACCTTTGCGATTATCTGAATTCTGTTGCTTTATTGTTTTGCGTTTATTATCCCAATCGGTTAGCTCTCGCCCTCTAATAATACATCTATCAAGGGCATAGCTAGTTGCATTATAACCATCAATAGAATCTCCATATCCTGCACGAATACAGTTTTTTATCCTTAGTAGCATTGGATCGACACCAAGGTCAACCGCAATGTCATCTATATGACTTTCTATTGCAAAGAGTGAATGTGCGGCCCCAAAGCCCTCACAGGCTTTTGTAGCCGGAATGTTTGTATAATAGCTGTTAACCTTTGCGTAATAACTACCCTGTGCCGAATAAAGATGGCGCATTAATCGTGTAGCGGATTCCGCAGCATCATGAACATCCGATGCATAGGCGCCTACATTGGCATCGATATGGACTGTACGCCCCAAAAAACTGCCGGTATCGGAAACGGTAGTCTTAAATTCAAACTGCATTGGAGCGCGCAACCTACAGATACCAGCAGGCGGATCAAGCCTAACAGGACGCCCTGCAAGCATGGTACAAAGATATGCGCAAAGCGGTTCGTACACAACATCATGCGAGCCGCCCGAGAAACCTAAAACATTTATAGAACTAATAGGAATATCTAGAGCATCCCCTACCGTCTT
>CAYJOX010000078.1:0-284 GCA_964371915.1 uncultured Oscillospiraceae bacterium | reverse complement strand
AGGTATGTATTATCAAGCTATCGTTTTCTGTGTAACAAAAACAACCACCTGCACTACCCGCATATGTAGGGTTTATCATAAAGCTGCCGGAATAACTCTTTTGATCATCTAACCCCTGTTCGATAAAACCTGTCTCATAGCTTGCATACAGATTGCCTACCGCGTCATCGTGTATATCCCGCCCACTAATGCTTTTGTCTTCGCCATAAGCTATTACATTAGAGTGGGTGCTATACTCCACCTTAATTAGCTGTAATGCCTGGCTTGCTACCAAAGAATCGACC
>CAYJOX010000077.1:0-7815 GCA_964371915.1 uncultured Oscillospiraceae bacterium | reverse complement strand
CATCCTTACCCCCTTTTAAAAAGATACATAATAATTATACGTCTAAAGCTCAAGTTTTGCAAGATAAAATTAAAATGCATGTAAAATCGATGTGTTTTATAGTCTTTTAGCACAACAAACTGTACTTTATAAGTATAGTTTTATGTGACTTATGAAGAAAAAACATTTATCAGTAACAATTACTGTTATTGATATTGACATCCGCTTTGTATGGTTATATAATTAGGGTAAGTTAAAACAAACTTACAAACAGGAGAGTATAATATGTCGATGATTAATAAAGAGGTAGCAGAATTTTCGGTACAGGCATTTGTAGACAATAATTTTAAAGAGGTTACAAAGAAGGATATACTTGGTAAATGGTCGGTATTCTTTTTCTATCCTGCAGATTTTACCTTTGTCTGCCCGACAGAGCTTGAGGATTTAGCAGGAAAATACGATGAGTTTAAGGAAATCGGTTGCGAAATCTACTCGGTATCGTGCGATACACATTTTGTGCATAAAGCATGGCATGATACATCCGATACCATTAAAAAGATTAAATACCCCATGCTTGCCGACCCGACAGCGGCCCTTGCACGTGATTTTGATGTAATGATAGAGGAAGCCGGCCTTGCCGAGCGTGGTAGCTTTATAGTAAACCCCGAGGGTAAGATTGTTGCCTACGAGGTTATCGATGGTAGCGTTGGAAGAAATGCAGACGAGCTTTTCCGCCGTGTACAGGCCTGCCAGTTTATTGCACAGAACAATGGCGAGGTTTGCCCTGCAAAGTGGAAACCGGGCGAAAAAACCTTAAAGCCCAGCCTTGATCTTGTAGGCGTTCTTTAAATTTGTTTATCGATTTGAATTGTATTTCATCTTAGAGGGGGGTGTCCATTCTGTTTGTACAGCATGGGCGTCCCTTCCTCTTCATTACTTTAGTAGGAGAATTATAGTATGGGTAGATATGATCATGATAGCTTTTATGATGCTGTAATCATCGGCGGTGGCCCTGCCGGCCTTACGGCGGCACTTTATCTTTGCCGTGCAAAATACAGATGCCTAGTGGTAGAGAAGGAGAAGTTTGGAGGCCAGATAACTATAACAAGCGAGGTTGTAAACTATCCCGGTGTATATAATACCGATGGAGAATCACTCACCAAGGAGATGCAACGCCAGGCCGAAAGATTTGGTGCAGAGTTTAAAAGGGCCGATATAAAATCCTTCAGCCGTAACGATGAATTTTTTGAGGTTGTTACCGATAGTGGCACCGTGCGCTCACTCGGCGTGGTTATTGCCGCAGGGGCATCCCCAAGGGAGGTAGGTTTTGCCGGTGAACAGGAGTTCAAGGGTAGGGGTGTTGCCTACTGCGCCACCTGTGACGGAGAGTTTTTTGCCGGCAGGGATATATTTGTAATAGGTAGCGGGTTTGCCGCCTGTGAGGAGGCACTATTTTTAACACGCTTTGCAAAAAAAATCCGTATGATGATAAGAAAAGATTTCAGCTGTACCGGCTCGGTTGTGGAGGAGGTAAAGGCACACGAAAATATAGAAATTTTCTACAAGACCACTATTAAAGAGGTTACCGGTGAGGGATTTGTGCAACGTGCGGTATTCGACCGTGAGGGTGAGGAGCTTATCTACGAGGCCGAGGAAGGCTTTGGAGTGTTTGTCTTTGCCGGATATGTGCCGGCAAGCGGAAACTTTGCAGAGCTAGTAGAGCTAAACGATAAAGGCTACATCATTACCGATTCAAACCAAAAGACCAATCTTGACGGTGTTTATGCCGCCGGTGATATCTGTATCAAACAGCTACGCCAGGTTGTTACAGCAGTATCGGATGGTGCAATAGCGGCTACATCGCTTGAAAAATATCTTGCCGCAACCTACGATAGCTACTCTATACCGGCGAGGCCCTATAAAGTTAAAGAACAGCCGAGCGAACAGCCTAAAAAAGCCTCATCGGCAGATGACGGCGCATTTATCCCTGCCGAGATGCATGATCAGCTTAGCACACTTTTCGGCCGTTTCGAAAGCAAGGTTTTGTTAAACTATACGACCGATAGTAGCAATATATCTGCCGAGGTAGAGGGTTTTATAAAAGAGCTCTCTGCACTTTCTCAAAACGTTGTCTGCAACAGGGCGGATAGCTCCCCCGGTAGGGCACTCCCCTCCATAGATATATGTGATAAACAGGGCAACTACCGTGGCGTATCCTTTCACGGCGTTCCGGGTGGGCATGAATTTAACTCCTTCGTGGTAGGCCTATACAATGCCGCAGGCCCCGGCACCCCCTTAGATGCACAGACGCAGGAGCTCATAAAGTCGATAGATAAAAAGGTACACCTTGATATTGCGGTAACCCTCTCCTGTAACAACTGCCCGGATCTAGTTATGGCGGCCGAGCGTATCGCACTGTTAAACGATAATGTAAGCATAGATATCTATGACATTGCACACAATGAAAAATTAAAGGAACAATATAAGATAATGAGCGTGCCTTGCATGATTGTGAACGATACCGAGGTGCTGTTTGGCAAAAAAAATATAGAAGAAATAGTAGCAGCAATAAGCTGACAATAAGAACTTATAAAGGGGTTGCCGAGAGATACGGTAACCCCTTTATAAGTTGACAAACAAGATGTTTTGAGCTAAAATATCAGTATTACGGTATGAGGTAATATGGGCAAAAACAATCTATTTACTGTTATAATAGCCGCCTGTAATGCAGAGCGGTTAATTTCCTATACCATCGACAGCATTATCGATCAATCTTTAGGCTTTGAGGATTTTATAGAGATATTAGTGGTGAACGATGGATCATCCGATCTGACAGGTGAGATTGCAAGGGAGTACTCCAATAGTTATCCCGATAACATACGTGTATTTGACAAGAGTTATGGCGGGATAGCCTCCGCACGCAATGTTGGCCTTAGAATGGCCACCGGTGATTATATTAATTTTTGCGATCCGGGTGGCACTTTTGACCCTACAGCGTTTGCATCGGTAGCCATGTTTTTCGAGGCCGAGAAGGATAACACCTCGGTTGTAGCGATAAAAAGTAGTGCCGATCCTGCTTCGGGCGAATTTTTTGATTTTTTCAAGCGTAGCCGTGTTATAGATTTAGGGCATACGCCCGGATTTTATCACCCTGAGTTTTCCTCCTACTTTATTGCAAAACAGGCATGTAGCCTACTTTTATTTAACGAAACGGTGGGCGAGTTTTCTGCCCTGGAGCTACTTTATAGAATAGTTTCCAAAAAAGATGCAACGATAGGGGTGGTAGATAAGGTGTGGTACCTTCCACCGGAAAAACAGAAGATAGACGAAGAACTACGTACCGAGCACCTTTTAAACGATTTCTTGCCGGCGATAATAAGCCACTATCGTGAAAGATATGATCCCCCCTTGCCACGATACTTTTTAACGATGGTAATGCGTGTATTCTGCGATATGTTTGCCGGCACGGTAAGGCAGATGAACTATGATGTAGAAAGGCGCAAAGCATTGCTTACACGCATACGCCCTGTGCTTGCCATATTAGGGGAGAACATGCTTAGGGGCGATAGATATATTTCGGAAAATGCAGTTGCCTTCTGCCTATCCATGAAGCCCAATCCACAGGAATTTTTAAAGGAGAACTTTCCGGAGTTTGACTGCCTGCACACTGTTACGGCTGTTATCCCACTAGATGGTGACGAGGAGCTGCTTATATCGCTACGCCAATGCCACTGCGAACAGCTGGAGATACTACGTAGCGGCAGAAATTCGGCGCTAAAAAAGGCAACCGGCGAGTACATAATGTTTTTCGAGAAAAACGATAGGGTGGATGCCGATATCTTTAGGGTAATGCTTCGCCGTATGGTGCTTGATCGTGCCTCGGTTTGCTGTTGCGGCTATAGGGATACCGATAGAAAAGAATACAGCCCCAAGGGGCTTGCAGGGTTAGTAACTCCTTCCATTGCGGCATCCGCTCCGCTTGCACTTTCTACCTTTATGTTTAAGACAGCCTTTGTACGTAGCAGGATATCCGATGAGATTATAGAATCGGGCAATCCATACTTTTTTATCGATGTCTTGCGCAAGGTAGAGTTATCCTGCGTTTCGAGTGTGCATCTCACAAGTAGCTATAAAGAACAACGAAGCATAGAGCAGCTATTTGGGGATGAACTGCAACGAACAATTAATCCTGATGCTGCATACTATGATGATTGTAATAAACTTAAACATTTTACAAGGTTTATATGAGCCAAAACCAATCAACCAAAAAGGAGAGGGATGCAAAGCTAGCATCTATCAGGAGGCGCCGAAAGGTTACAGCCCTGCGTCGCTTTGCGCTGGTGGGAGCTATTGCACTATTTATCCTTCTACTCTACAACGGCTTTTTTGTGCCTGTTATAGATTTTATGGGCGATACTGTCGGAAACATCCGGCTTTCTTTAGATCAGGGAGATGGGTTTCCGGCAGAGCTACAGATGCCGGGTATTATCTCGGCGACAGATATAGGCGATGGTGCGGTTGTTGTTGGCGAAAATGATATGGTTTTCATCTCACCCAGCGGAAAGCAGACACGCCGGATAGGCAATAGCTATGCAAACCCGCTTATAGAATCTTCCGATGATAGGGTGCTCATCAACACACGCGGTGCAAACGATATCAAGATCGAGGGATACTACGAGAGCTACCTAACCAAAGAGCTGGACGAGGACATATTTCTGGCCGCTATATCAAACAGCGGTGCTTTTGCACTCGCAGTGTCCGACCCTATGTTTCGTAGCTCGATAAACATCTATAATGCAAACGGCAGTGAGCTTTTTGAGTATAAACTTGCCGATGAGATGCCGGTAGTTATAAAATTCTCCGAAAATTCACGCTATCTTGCGGTGGCCTCGATATATTCTGTAGATGGCGTACTTATGACCAATCTCTATTCATTTTCGGTTCACGATTATGAACTCATTGGCATGATCGAAGGCATAGAGGGGGTATGTGTAGATCTAGAGTTACAGGCCTCCGACCGTATCCTTGCCGTTTTTGATAATATGGCGGCTGTATATGATTTAGGAGAGGGCACGGCGATAGCAGAATATGATTTTGACGATAGGCAGCTTTTAAAGGTTGCCATGACAGACGGTGGTGACAAACTATCGCTACTGCTTGGTGAACTACAGCTCCCCTCCTCCATAACACTTATGACATTTAGCTCTTCACTCGAGGCACGAGGGGAAACAATTATGCCTTTTTCTGTTGACAATATAGGCTATTCAGGGTACAATCTATTTGTATCCTCCGGCGAAATATTGACCCGCTATGACGATAGGGCAATGCCAATAGAGGAGGATAGGGTTGTGTTTGATGAAAGCATCCTTTCTTTATTGAAAAACGGGCTTTGCATCGGCAGCGAATATATTTATCGGTATTGATTTTAAGGAGATAGTATGGATTCTTTATTAATCTTAGTAGATGTTGTTCTGCTTTTGGTTTTGGGGTTTACCGTTTATAGGTATTTCTGCAAAGGCTTTTTTGCCGCGCTTATCTCCTTTGTCGGCACGTTAGTTGCAATTATAGTTTCGTTGTTCCTTGCCACCCCTATAGCAAACCTTTTGTTTGATGTATTCATGAAGAACAACATAACAACAAGGGTTGATTCCTCCCTTTCGGATTCACTGCCGGAACAATCGGTCACCGCACTTATCTCCGGCCTTACCGATGGCCTACCCGGTAGCCTTGCAGAAAGTCTGGACGGTATAAATGTTACCGATGAGCTAAACTCGGTTTTTGCAGGGGAGGCTACCGGTGTTACAGCGGATGTAATTGTAAGCAGTACCGTGGCCCCTATAATGATTGCGATGACGGCAACTATTATCTTCTTTTTCCTTGTGTTTGTAATTAAAGGTATATTCGGCCTTGTCGAGAGGGTATTTTATAGCCTTAATAAAGTTCCGTTTGTCGGCCAGCTAAACAACGTTCTCGGTGGTGTTGTTGGCATCTTCCCCGGTTTTATCAATGCTATACTTATCTTTGCGGTGTTAGTGCTTGTTGCCATTTTCACCTCTAACGAACTACCGGTAATTAACACCATGGATCTCGATACCACTATCAGCGGAGGCATATTTAATGCACTACTTGCCGCCGCCTCCGGATACTTCGCACCGTAAGTTTTTCACATATTTGCCATACAATCGGTATATTATAATGGATAAGTATGTATATTATTGTATTGGATTGGAGTTAATTCAACTATGTTATGTTCACGCTGTAACAAGCGACCAGCAATTGTTTTTATTCAGCCCATGGATGCCGGAGGTAACGGCGTGGGTTATTGTTTAACATGTGCAAAAGAGATGGGCATTAAGCCCCTTGATGATCTTTTAAAAAAGTTTAATATCCCGGACAGTGACCTTCCTATGATGGAGGACAAGGTTATGGGAATAATGGAAAATTTTGATTTCTCACAGATTGCCCAGATGGGTATGCAGGCAGTTTCCCCGGAGGATATGCAGGCCATGATGGAGCAGGGTGAGATGCCGGAAGGCTTTGGTCCACCCCCCGATGCCGAGTTTAGGCAGATTAGCGACGAGCAGAAGCCGGACGATAAGAAAAAAAAGAAAAAAGGTAAACCGGAACAGGAAAAGAAGCGTCGGTTTTTAGATCAATACTGCACTAACATGACCAAAAAAGCCAAGGACGGCGAGCTTGATCGTGTAATAGGGCGAGATAAAGAGATAGAGCGCTGTGTGCAGATACTCTGCCGCCGCCAAAAAAATAACCCCTGCCTTATAGGTGAGCCCGGCGTTGGTAAAACAGCGATAGTAGAGGGAATTGCCCTACGTATTGCAGCCAAAGAGGTGCCTGCAAGGCTTGCCGACCGTGAGATATTTCTGCTGGATTTAGCCGCACTTGTTGCCGGCACCCAGTTTAGAGGTCAGTTTGAGCAACGCATTAAAGGCCTTATTGCAGAGGTGCGTGCCGCAAAAAACATTATATTATTTATCGATGAGATACACTCTCTTACCGGCACCGGTGATGCCGAAGGTAGCATGAACGCCGCCAACACCTTAAAGCCATCGCTATCACGCGGGGAGATTCAGGTTGTCGGTGCAACCACCTTTAAGGAGTACCGCAAGTTTATAGAGAAGGACGGGGCGCTTGAGCGCCGTTTCCAACCTGTAACGGTGGAAGAACCCACGATAGAGCAGGCTATAGATGTAATATCCGGTGTGCGTGAATATTATGAGCAACATCACGGCGTAGTGGTAAGTGATGCCATCGTGCGTATGGCGGTACTATTATCGGAACGTTATATTACCGAGCGTTTTCTTCCGGACAAGGCTATCGATCTACTGGACGAGGCCTCGGCCTGTTGCCATCTCCGCCACCCGATAATAAGCGATATACAGCTTAAAAAGGCAAAACTCACCGAGCTGTTGGAGGATGAAGCTTCTCTTGAGGAGTCTGCTACCGATGACAGTGACTATGAGGAGATCGCAAGCCTACGTAGCGACATTCTTCGCCTACAGGGTAGCATTAACGAGCTTGCACCCCAGGCAGAGGGCATAGAGGTAGAGCCATCCGATATTGCACATGTTATAGAGCTGTGGACAGGAATACCGGCAGTAAAGGTTGTAGAGGGCGAGTTTGCAAAGCTTTCATCGCTCGAGCAGAATTTAAAGGAGCATATTATAGGGCAGGACGATGCAATAAAGCTTGTCTGCTCTGCAATTAAGCGTTCTAGGGTATCGATAAACGGGCGCCAACGCCCCGCCAGCTTTATATTCGTAGGGCCTACCGGTGTAGGTAAAACCGAACTTTGTCGCCAGCTATCGATGCAGCTAT
>CAYJOX010000076.1:0-7869 GCA_964371915.1 uncultured Oscillospiraceae bacterium | reverse complement strand
TAGGCAGGCCTCCGGCAACTATTGCGTTTGCGCCGAGGTTGCCTTTTTCGAGGTCGGCTATGTGCATCGATCCACCCCGCCCCTTGCAGAAGCCGGTTGCCTTTCCCATCAGTTCCGCCAATGCCTTGTCAAGTTTTGCGCCCTTAGCTATACAGTGCCCATGCCCTCTGTGCGTACTCGTTATGTAGTCCTCGTCCGTGAGCGTGGAGCATATTGTAGCCGCTATTGCTTCTTCACCGGTGTATAAATGAACGGATCCTCTCAACTTGTTCTGCTCAAACAAGGAATAAGATGTCTCTTCAAACACTCGTATTTCATTCATGACCTTGTAAATGCTCAGTGCTCGTTTTTTGTCCATTTCCTCTCCCTTTTATCGTTTTGTGGTATAGTTTTTCTTTAGTTCATTAAATCAAATTTGTTTCTATAGCAAGGATACTAATAAAAACTATAATACTTTTTGTAAAATCTTAACTATTTCGTATGTGCTTTCGGCAATGTGCACGCCCGCTTCTCTAAGTGCAGTCTCTTTGTTTTTTGCACTGCCTGTTCCATCTGCCGCAACTATTGCGCCCGCATGCCCCATGTTTTTGCCCTGAGGCGCATTTTTGCCTGCTATGAGAGCCACTACAGGTTTTGATACGCTGTGTTTTATGTACTCTGCCGCCAGCTCCTCTTCTATTCCACCAATCTCGCCGATTAGCACGATGGCCTTTGTCTGTTCATCCGCCTCAAAATCGGGCAGGACATCGACGAATGCCGATCCCGGAATCATGTCCCCACCAATCCCTATGCAGGTGGATTGCCCGATCCCCTCCTGTGTCATCAGCATGACAGTCTCGTAGCAGTTTGTTGCACTTCTTGACATTAGGCCTACACTGCCCTGTGTGTAGTATTTGTGTGCCATAAAACCCGCCTTGCATCTGCCCGGAGATATTATTCCGAAAGAATTCGGGCCAAACAGCCTAAGACCTTTTTTTCTCACCTCGTAGTAGCATTTCATCATCTCATGAACCGGTGTGTGCTCCGATATGGTAAGTATGAGCGGTACATCGGCATCCGCCGCCTCAAGCACTCCCGCCGGTGTGTGCTTTGCAGGAACAAATAATATGCTCGCATTTGCATCGGTGCGTTCCATCGCTTCCTTTACGGTGTTAAACACCGGCACTCCGCAGACGGTCTGCCCACCTTTTCCCGGTGTAACACCGGCAACGACATTTGTGCCGTATTCTATCATAGTCTCGGTATGGAACCTACCCTCTCTGCCGGTAATTCCTTGAACTATCAATCTCGTATTCTTATCAATTAGGATGCTCATACTACTCTCCCTTTCCAAAAAGAAGCTCCACAGCCTCCGGTATGCCATTCGCCTGTTGTATGGGAAGACCCGAGCCGGCAATAATGTCCGCTGCTTCCTGCCTGTTCGTCCCCTCAAGCCGCATCATAAGCTTCTTACCCTTTGCCTCCGGCAATTCCATTGCAAGAACAGCGCCCTTAGCAACCTCATCACAACGGGTTATTCCTCCAAATACGCAGATAAACAGGGAGTTAATCCGGTTGTTTGCAAGCATAATTCTTACAGCGTGCTTTATCCGCTCGGATGTTGCACCACCGCCGAGATCGAGTGCCGCACCCACCTTCATTCCTTTTTTGGAGATAAGGTCTATACAACTCATCATCATGCCCGAACCGTTTGACATTACGCCGATTTCCCCCTCGTCATCGACAGATACATAGTGAAACCCATGTTCACGAGCCTCTTTTACAAACTCCTCCTCCACCGATTTTTCTCGGTATGCCATTATATCGGGGAGCGAGCCCAGCGCGTTGTCGTCTATCTCTATCTTGCGATCAATTGCTACGAGATTGTCGTTGTCGTCAATCACAAGCGGGTTTATCTCCACAAGCAATGTGTTGTAAGCGTAAAATAGCTTAAGTAGTTTTTGTGCTATATCCATAAGTTGGGGTTTGTAGTTCTTATCCGCCCCTGTGATGTCCATGGCGTATTCTATAGTATAGTTTTGGATACCCCTTGATACATCGATAGGTACCTTTGCAATCTTGTCGGGGCTTTGTGCCGCCACCTCTTCAATATCGATGCCCCCACACGGTGAAAAGATGAGCAGAGGTGCCTTTGAAAACCTGTCCAACATGATTGACAGATACCACTCTTTGTGTACGGGTAATTTATGCGCAACCATCAGCTCTCTTGCGGTATGCCCCCTTATCTCCATGCCTAGCATCTGGCTACACAGGGCTGTAGCCTCTTGTTCATTCTCTGCAAACCTGACACCGCCTGCTTTCCCTCTACCGCCGATCAAAACCTGTGCCTTTATTACCACGGGATACTCTAGGTTTGCGGCCGCTATCTTCTCTGCTATATTGTCGGAATAGCCGACAACCGTACTTTTTACCGAAGGTATATCGTATTTTTCAACTATCAGCTTGGCCTGATACTCAAGTAGTTTCATCGCTTAAATCTCCCTGTTGTTATTAGTTCCACAGCTCTTCCTGGGTCGGCTCACTCCAGTTTTCCTTCACATAAGCAATGCGGCACTTGTTAAATAGGTGGAAATATGATAGGTTCTCGCTTATGGAATTGTTCCCCCAACTTCCACACCCAAGAGTTGTAGTAGGTGAAAGTGAGTTTTTAAACGATCCTCCGTTCATCGATGTGCATATCTGATTTACAAGTGTTCTTGAAACCGGTAGCTTTAACCCTGCATACTCGATGTGTCCCCTGTTGTTAGACTGGATATCCACCGAATGCCCCGCACCCTCGTACATGAGATTTTCATAGGCGATAGATACGGCTTCCTCCCAGGTTTTATAGGTGTAGGTGCTCATTACCGCACACATCTTTTCTTTGCTTAGAACATCGGCTTTTCCGCATTTATCGGATTTTAGTAGTACAACTTTCGTATCCTTTGGTAGCTCTACCCTTGCAAGCTTCGCAACATCCGCTATAGGCTGGCCAACGGTATCTTTATTGATTGTTTTACCGTCCGGAAAAAGTGTTGTTCTAAACTTTTCTATCGTAGCCTCATCGCTTATGTAGTATGCGCCCTGTGCTTCAAACTCTCTCATAAGCTTTTCGTGGTCGTCCTCGTGCACAATGATAGTCTGCGTGCCTGAGCATATTATTCCGTTGTCGAAAACCCTAGATGCTATCATGTTCGATGCAACTTCGCTAAAGCTCACATCTCTGTCCACAATTCCCTGTACATTTCCCGGCCCTACACCAAAACTCGGTTTTCCGCTTGAGTATGCGGCTTTAACCATGCCTGCACCACCCGTTGCTATTACGATATCCACCTGGCGCATCAACTCGTTTGTAAGTTCAATAGACGGCTCTTCGATTACGAGGAAAATATCCCGGGGTACACGCATCTCGTCAAGCTTCTCGTAGTAGAGCTCTGCCATTGCCTTTGCACAGCCCTTTGCCCTTGGGTGTGGCGCAATTATTATGGAGTTACCACCCTTAATTGCAAACATGGCGTTGCACATAGGTGTAACTATAGGGTTTGTGCATGGTGTAACCGCTCCAACCACTCCAATTGGTTTAGCCAATGTTACGATTCCTTTTTCACGATCATGCTCTAATATTCCAACAGATTTCTTGCCCTTCAAATCGTTCCACAGTATCGATGATTTCCCTTTGTTCTTTGTTACCTTGTGTTCATACACTCCCATCATAGTTTCTGTAGCAGCCATTTTTGCCAGTGATTCAGCGTTTTTATTTACTACATGTGCAAACATTTTTACTATTTCGTCTATGCGTTCCTGCGAATATTCTGCAATTATCTCCTGTGCTCGTTTAGATTTTTCAACCAAGTTTTTGATATTTCCTGTACAATTCATGAGCTTAATCTCCTAAAAAAATTCAATATTGGTATTACCAATATCATTCTATCTAATTTTTTCTACATTGTCAACATATTTTTGCTTTTTGCACAAAATAAAAGATAAAATCGCAAAAATGAAACTGTCAAAAAACATTTGTTTTTCAACAGTTCCATTTTTTAATACCACGCAGGTTATGATTAAATTGAGCAGTTATCGCCTATTTTACATCTTTTATCTTGTTGATAATAGCGTTTTGAAGTGCCAAATTGTCTAAATTCTTCTTTGCCTTTTGTAGGTGAAGTCGCATATATTTCTTAGCATCGGCAACAGACCCCGAAATAACAGCCTGGGCGATAAGGTTGTGGTCCTCGTATGTCTTAATTGGCTGCCCCGGAATATTTAGCGTAGCTAGTCTGGTTTTCACCATGAGTTCCCGGCACATCTCTAGTATGGTGCTTATAGCGCCGTTATCTGCAATTTCGGCAAGAAGTCCGTGGAAATCGTTGTCCGCCTCAAGGCCGTTCTCTCCATTTTCAATCTGTATTTTCATATTATCCACAGTAGTAAGTAACCTTTGCGCATACTTATCGTTTATTCTTTTTGCGGCAAGGGCAACCACCTCTACCTCGAGAAGCAGACGAACGCTGACAAGTTCCCCCATCAACTTCTCGTCCCCCGAGAACATGACAGAGAATGGTGTCATCAGGTTACCCATGGTTATCTCTCGCACATAGTTTCCCCCACCGGTCGTGCTGGTTAGATAACCCATGCTCTGCATCGCCCTTAGCGCCTCCCTAAGTGCCGGCCTGCTCACCTGCATCTGAGTGGCAAGTAGGCGCTCCGAAGGTAGCTTATCTCCCGGTTTTAAAGTTCCGTCCGAGATAAGGCCTAAGATTTTCTCTATAATATCCTCATATATTTTTGTCTTTTTTATCGATTCCATCATTACCACATCTCAACTTATTACAAACATTAGCTTAAACTTAAGCTTTTGCTGCATCTTTAAAACAGAGTTTTTCATCTTTTCTCGCGCAACTATCGGCGTGTCGTACAGCCCTGTGCAGGGTTCAAAAGCTACATTTTGGTACCCCTTAAACGCTCCGTTGTTAACCCAGATGCCGAGATAGGGTAGGTCGTGCCTCATCTCGATGCACAGCCCGTTAGGATATCTGTACGAACAACTTCCACCGGTATCCTTGTCGTTAAAGTAAAATTTGTAGGTGTTTTCATCGGCCATCGTCTCACAGCAGTCCGCCTTATCCTGTGAGATGTGTGGCCATGTATACAGGTTTTGTGGTTTCATGAAGGAGCTATCTTGCGAAAACATGCAGGTAATGGGGGAGTTGGCAGGATAGGATACGCCAAGCTTTCCACCCAGCTGTGAGGTTATCATTACATGGGCCGCATATATGCAATTTAAATTAAACCCCGAAAGGTTTTGGATCGAATATCTTATCTCTAGGCGATTGCCTTTAAGCTCCGCCCATTTGTCCATCCTATAGGGGAAGCGGACGCCATACACCCACATATGCACGGCGTCCCCCTCTATCTCGCTATGCCAGTTTAGCGAACACACCTCGCCGTGATCGGGCATTATAGTGCCCTCCCAGGGAGCCTCGTCATACACACAGCTATCAATAGTGGGGAACATATCGTCAAAACCACTGCATTCAGAGCTTACGTAATCACCGTCATACTCGAGTGTTGCATATGTACCGCCTTGATTTTGCACGAGAAATTCACTCAACGTTTCCTTGTGGAATAACGATGCCAGCTTTGCTCCGTGGTTTGGCAAAAATATCGCTCGTAGCTGCTCGTTTTCCAAAGATATTCCTTGAATATCCTTGTAATCTGTCCATTTGATGCAGGTTTTCACGCCATCTTCCTCGTAAAATTTCGAAACCTTCACGCCTGTACAACTATGCCATGCAGGCGCATAGCTTGTTTTCAAAGTATACCTTAAACAATAGGGTATGTCAATAATTTTTAGCTTGTATACAACACCGGCACAGTAAACAAAACAACCTTTACCTCGCCACAAAGTACAAAGGATAGAGGTTGTTTTTATCTATCTCGGTGGTTGTTTAGAAAGTTAGCCTACTGAATTCTACGTTTTAAATTTAATTAAAAAGTCGTCGATCTCGCTTCGTGTAGGCATAGAGGGTGTAGTGCCGATTTTTTGTACCGACAGTGCGCCAACAGCATTTGCAAAATTTGCCGCTTGCCAGATATCCATCCCCTCCGATAGGGCGGTTAAAAGCCCACCGTTAAATGCATCTCCCGCACCGGTAGTATCAACCGAATTTACCTTGAAAGGTGATATAATTCCTTTTGTCTGCCCACTGTTTACATAAACCCCTTTGGACCCTAAGGTGATGATAACGTTTTTTACACCACGATCGAAATACCAACGTGAGGCTTTAAGGGCAGACTTTTCGTCGTCAATCTTAACTCCTGTCATTATCTGCGCCTCCACCTCATTGGGCGTAACGAGGAAAATTTCATTTAATAGCTGATCGTTTATCTGCTGTATGGGAGCGGTATTAAGTATAACCTTTGTTCCTAGTTTGTTGGCGGTTAGAATAATTTTTTCGATTGCATCTAAATTCACCTCTAGCTGAGTAAGTATATATTCCGAATTTTTTATAATATCCTCAAAGCTATCTATTTCGGCATCGGTTATAGTGCCACAAGCACCCGAAACCACCACGATTTCGTTCTGCCCCGTCGTTTCATCCACCAGAATAAGCGCCGTTCCGGTCTCGGCATCGTCCGTAACAAGGATGCCACGGCGATCCATGTTTAACTCTTTCATTGTATTGAGGGCGACATCGGCAAACATATCTCGGCCGACCTTAGTAATCATAGTCACATCACCACCCGATTTGTGGCAGGCAACCCCTTGATTAAACCCTTTGCCTCCTGCACCCATACGGAACATAGAACCTATTACCGTCTCCCCGGGGCAGGGTAGATGCGGTGTTCGAGACATTAAATCTACAACAAAACTACCAAAAACTGTTACTTTACTGCCCATACTAAACGCTCCTGCTTTGTTTTTACCTTATAATAAAGCTACTCCATCGCCGACACCTATTCGGTCTGCACCGGCTTTAATCATTTCATCGGCCTGTTCCTTTGTTCTTATTCCGCCGCTCGCCTTGACATAGGCTCTTTTTCCGACAACCGATTTCATAAGTGCAACATCCTGTGCCGTGGCACCACCCGTGCTAAAGCCTGTAGATGTCTTGACAAACGCCGCACCCGCATCTACCGAGAGTTTGCAGGCGGTAATTTTTTCCTTATCGGTTAAGAGGCAGGTTTCTATTATCACCTTAACAGTGCCGGGGCGTGAAGCTTCCACAACCGCCTTAATGTCGTCGTAGACAAAATCAAGATTATTATCCTTTAATGCACCGACGTTTATCACCATATCCACCTCGTCGGCACCTTCGCATACAGCCTTTTTAGCCTCGTATGCCTTTGCTTCGGTGCTCATCGCCCCGAGAGGAAAGCCTACAACACAGCAGGTTTTAACGTCGCTATCCTTCAACTCGCCCGCAACAAGCGGCACATGGCAGGTGTTTACGCATACCGAGGCAAAGCCGTGCTCTTTAGCTTCGGCACAGTACCTTTTAACCGTCTCTGCCGATGCATCCGCCTTTAAAACCGTGTGGTCGATTATATTTGCAATGTTCATTTTTATTCCTTTCTATCATGTATAGCAAATCATGGTTTTAATCCGCTGTCTGTCAACTCCGTCCTTTTCTGCGATTAAATCTACGGCCTCTTCCGGTGTACACTCTCTTGTAATCAAGGGAGTAAAATCGATATTATGCTCTTGTATAAGATCGATAACCCTTTTAGGTGCTCCGAACACACTCATAACACCTTTCATCGTAACCGATTTCATCACAAACATATCAATTTTAAAATCATCAAGCCTTTTTTCGTAAAATCCTATAAGCGATACGTGGCCGTTATATTTTACCGCATCCACTGCATCGGCAATGGTCGAAATATTAC
>CAYJOX010000075.1:0-7884 GCA_964371915.1 uncultured Oscillospiraceae bacterium | reverse complement strand
ACCGATGGTGGCATAAACATAGCACTTGGGGCCGGGACAGCAGTTTGGAGTTAAGCGAGAGAGGGCGGCTCATTGCCGAGCGACGATGACCTACAACAGGCCTCCCTGCATTGTGATATCGATAATCTTGTAATAGATGAGGCGGCCTCTACCGTCTATCTCAACGACCCGCTGATGCGCCTTGATGTAGGTGGAATTGCAAAAGGTTATGCGGCAGATAGAGTTGCCGATGGGATGAAGCAGGCGGGGTATGACAACCTGCTTTTATCTATGGGAGGTAATATTGTTGCGGTTGGCGATAAAGATGGTAATGGCTGGACGGTGGGGATAGAAGATCCGAACGGTGGTGAAATACTCCATAAAATTAAACTTATGGGTGGCTATACAATGGTAGTAAGCGGGAATTATCTGCGTAGCTATACCGTAGATGGGCAGAGCTATGGCCATATCATCGATCCTGTAACACTTTATCCTCCAAATTACCACGCTTCGGTAACAGTTTTAGCAAAAAATTCCGCATATGCCGATGCCTTTTCTACCGCATTATTTACCTTTCCTGCCGATCAGGCGTTAGAACTTGTACAGCTACAAGAAGATATGGAAGTTTTACTTGTCTGCGAGGATGGTAGGCAAACACAAAGCAAAGATTTTTCGCAGTTTATTACGCAATAGGTTAAGGTTATGAAATCCATTATTAAAATTGATAAGCAGATTATCTACTGGATACAGCGTCATCGCAACAAGGTGCTTGACAAGATTTTCGCATTTATCACCTATCTTGGGGATAATGGCTTTATCTGGCTACTATATATTATATTTTTTATAGTAGCCGGCAAAGGATATACCGGCGAGACCATGTTTACCGGGCTTGCATTTTCTACCATCTTCTGCCTTGTGCTTATTAAAAGGTTCGCTAAACGTAAACGCCCGTGTGACCATGATAAAACACATGTGTTAACTATTCGCAGGCCATCGGGGCACTCCTTTCCGTCTGCACATAGCTCGGCGGCGTTTTCCGCGGCGGGGGTTATATTTCTAACTCTACCGGAATATGCCCTTGTAGCGGTAGCCATAGCCTGCCTTATCGCCTTTTCCCGTGTCTATCTGTTTGTGCATTATCCCAGTGATGTTATAGCCGGTAGTGTAATGGGTATTAGTTTTGCAGCATTAGCGGTGACGGTTGTGGAGAGAGTGGTTGCCCTTTAATAACCACTGCACCGTTAACATCTATAATAACCTCACACCTGCCGATATTGCCGGATAGCTGTTCACACAGCGGGTCTAGCAGTCGGCTTTTTATTATGCTGTCCATTAATATCGTTCCCTCGGCACGGCTTAGCACCTCACGGGTAATCTGCACCACCAGTTCCGGAGATACGGTACATGAGATACCGTTTTTCTCCATATCTTCTAGATGCGTGTTAACTGTATATTCAACAATCTTTTGCATTGCCTCGTAGTCCGGCCTTTTTAGGGTTATAACTTCATCTACTGCTAGATCACCAAGGCTGCTGGGTAATGCATGTTCTTTTGGGCACCCCTCGAATCCGAGGCTGCCTGCCGATGTGCTGGCATTAACGGTAAGAATAATTATACAGGATTGAAAGTTAACAGGAAAAGAGTTATTGTCCAGCAATCTTCCATCCTTTAAAATAGACGCAATAAGTTGCCTTACTTCCGGTACGGCACCGTCAATCCCCTTTAAAAGTATAAGCGATGCAGGGTTTTGCCGTACAAACTCGGCCAGAATACCCGGTTTTTCGTGCCCTATATATCCGGCCGCCGCCCCTATAAGCGGCGATGTGTGGCTGTACTGGCTTAGATCAAGCGAGAGGAAACGTGAGGAGGAAAACATTAGCTTTGCAAGGGTAGTTGCAAGCTTTGTTTTACCCACCCCCTGTGGCCCTATAAATGAAAAGGATGCCGCCGGGCGGTTTTCCCGATACAACCCCATCGAGTATCGGCGCATTGCAATACAAAGCCTTTTTATCTGCTCGCCTCTGCCGAAAAACACCTTTTTTAATTCCTGCTCTAAAAAGCTATCACTAAATAGGGAGAAGCCGGTTTTTTTATCTATTATCCTAACTATGTCCTCCCTTTTTATAACACCACTGTTATTAAATATCCTATCATGTGAGGCTGCCTCATCGATAAGATCTATCGCCTTGTCCGGCAAAAAACGTGAGGGTATATAAAGTTTCGAAAGTTCTACTGCAGCCGTAATAGCATCACCGGTTATCTTTACGTCATGAAAATCCTCATAGCTTAGTGCAACCCCTTGCAGTATCTCTATTGCCTGCTCGGTAGAGGGCTCTTCGATTTTTATCTGCGCAAAACGCCGCTCAAAGGCGGAATCTTTTTCTATAAATCGGCGGTATTCCTCCTGTGTAGTTGCTCCTAAAATTTGCAACTCTCCACGTGCTAAGGCAGGTTTTAGGATGCTGGATGCATCTACTGCCCCCTCGGCACCACCGGCCGATAGTAGGCTGTGAAGCTCATCAACAAAAAGGATCACATCTTTTGCCGCAACAACATCATTTATTATTGCGGTAATTCTTTCTTCAAAATCGCCGCGATATTTGGTGCCGGCTACAAGTTCGGCCGAGGTTATAGCGATAATCCTTTTGTTCTTTAAAGGTTGAGGTGCACGCCCTATTGCAATTCGCATCGCAAGTTCCTCCGCTATCGCGGTCTTACCAACTCCTGCAGGGCCTACCAGACAGGCGTTGTTCTTGCTACGTCTACAAAGTATGCACATTACCGAGTTAAGCTCATCCTCCCTGCCTATGCAAGGGTCATACCCCTTTATAAGCGCAGTCTTTACCATATCGGTGCCGTAGCGCTCGAGGCTTGATTTTCTTTTTGGTGCCTGTGCTTCGGCTCCTACCCTGCCTAAAACAAGTAATCTATAAAGGTTTTGGGTATCCATTCCACACTGTACTAACAACATTGAGGCGGCAGAATGTGTATCGCTTAGTAAGCAGGCCATAATATCTACCGGGCTCGCCTCGCTTTTACCATGCTCAGTTGCAAAGTTTATTGCATTTAAAAGCAGTTTTTTTGCCTCGTCATTAAAACAATCAGGTGTAAGTTTGTATCTCCTATCCCCAGGGGGATACTGTTTTGTAAGCTGCTCGGTAATCCCTACCACACCTAAGCCGTGTGATGCCATGAGCGATGCACCTCTAGATTGCGGTGTCATTGCTGTTGCAATTAATATATGTTCACTCCCGACATAGCTATGATTCATCTCAGTTGCCTGCTTTATTGCTAAGTTTAACAGCTGACACGAATCTTTTGAAAAGCCTTTTATTACAAACATTATCGATCTCCGTTACTGTTAAATGGAAGTTTTGTCAAAAGTTATGTCATAAATACAACAAAATAAAAAATGTATTGATAATGATCTTTACATACTGTATAATAAACACATGAAAAATTTTTTAACTAATAAAATTAAGGTGCTTTCAATATTGATGGCATTACTTTTGGTCTCCTGCTACGGAAATGCCGAACAGGCGCAGCCGATCGCCGAGGCTTCTTTGGAATCTCAGACAATAATTATCACAGGCAGTGTTACAGATAGTACGGATATAGATATTACATTGGCAACAGCCGGTGGTGATGTTACGTTCGATACCTCCGATGCGCTTTTATATGGTGACATATCAGAGGGTGCACAGGTGGAGGCACTTGTCAACGGCAATACAGCCGAATTTGTGGCGGTAGCGAATGAAAACAATCCGGTTGTGAACCTTAGTGGCTATATAGTCTCGGCCGATGGTGAGTCGGTTACGGTTTTATCAGGCGGTGAACTGCATAGCTTTAACACTGTCGAAGCGGATATATTATTCGGAGATATTCCGGCTGTCGGGGATGCGGTAAGGCTTATAAGCACAGAGTCTGGTAAAGCTATCGAGTTGGAGATAACCGAGTTTGGCGGTGGCCGTATTCAGGGCGAAGTCTCTATGTTAACCGATACATTAATGATGATTACTACGCCTGAGGGTATAAATTTACCATTTTTAACCAAGGGTATAATATTGCCGGAGGATTTAGAGGTAGGGCAGCTTGTAACGTTGGACTATCACGGCTCCCTTGCCGGCAGCTATAATGCAGTTGCTATCTATAACGATGAGATAGAGCAACTCCAAAGCGGTGAGATTTCCGGTGTGGTAAGTGATCTTGTAAATGGTCTTATATCGGTACGCACCGAGGATGGAGGGGTCTACAGCTTTACCTATGCCACAGACAATACCTTTACCGGAAACAGGCTAATAATAGGGGATAGTGTGACGATTAGTTATAGCCTAGCTTCGGATGGGCAGCTAGTAGCCGATACAATAACCCCTATAGCATATGGTTCCCGTGGCAGCTACAAACTTGAGGGGGTGCTTACAGGATACGAGCCCGGTCTGCTTACAATACGTACCGAAAATGGAAACAGCTATAGCTTTTCCCATAACGAGGCTACAGCCGTATATTCCGAACAAACACCTACCGTAGGAGATGTTGTAGAGGTAGTGTTCGAGCGCAACGATAATAACTTTTTACGTTGTAGTGCGCTATATGGCGCAGATTTTGAGCCGCAAACACAGTCTGTTACCGGAGATGTTGTTAACATAGAAACCGATACAATATCTATAGTTGACGAGCAGAACACCGAGATAGCCTTCTATTATGCCGGTGCAACCCTAAACAGCCCACTTCCGATAATGCGTGGTGATAATATAACCATAGAATATATCGAGGTGCCGTCCGGCAATGCCGATGCTACAGCAATTACCTTTAACTCTGCATCTACACCGTTTGAGCCGCAACATGTTGACTTGCAAGATTCCGGCGTTGCAGAGGGGGTAATTCTACTAAACGATGATATGCTTTTTGTGCAGGAGGAATCCGGCAGGTTATATGTTTTTTCTACCGATGACGCAGAGTTTGCGCCTGGAATTGAGGTAGGCAGTAACGTGTATGTTCAGTATATAGGCGATCCACTCTATAATGCCGAGGCGGTGCTTGTATCACCTACCGAATAGATAGATCAGGAGCTGTATAGTGGTTTTAGAAAAATTACAAAGCTTAATATATAAAATGCTCCACCTGATAGCAATTGCTATTCTGGTGGCATTTGCACTAGGTATCTATCTATGGGTATACTGGAATAACAGCAGTAACAATAGGGATAGAACCGAGCAGGAATATATTAACGATGAGTACTTTATTCTAACGCAGGATATCTCGGCAGATGAGGGGATACGTCAGCCATTTACAACCGATAAGGATCTTCATGGTGCAACATTTGTGTTTCACACCTATGGCGAACAGCTTGCCGGTAATATTACTTTAGATCTTCTTTCGGCAGATGGTGAGCTTTTAACCTCCGGTAGCCTTGATATGGCATTGCTTTTAAACAACACCCATCATGCCATAATGTTTGATACGCCGATAACAGATGTGCCTGTGGAAACGGACTACGAGCTTGTAATAAAGGCAAACCCCACCGACGAAAATAGTAATGTAGCCCTATGGAGAAGTGATGAGCCGGTAGATAAACCCTACCTTACACAAAATGGAGAGGCTACTAATACAACCCTTGGCTTTGGTATAGTGACAAACCGAGCCGGTGATTTTATTGTATGGCAGACCGTATTGCTTGCGATACTTACCGTTGTAGTGCTTGTGGGTGGGTACCTACTTTTAATGGTATTCAAGGTAAACCTTGCAGTAACAACCGCGGTAATTCTTTTTTCGATGGGTGTTATCTATGCGATAGTTTTTCCTCCACGTGCCGCACCGGATGAGGAGGTGCATATACACACAGCTTACTACTATTCCAACAATCTTCTTGGAATAGAAAACGAAGGCACGCTAACAATGCGTGCAGGGGATGCAGATGTTATTATACCGCAGGCCGATAAGCTAAGTGTGTTCAGCTACCAACAGGTAGCAAACGATATTTTCAATCAATGCCCGGACGAAACATTAGTTCCGGTAGATGCACGCCTTGCCCTAACCGAACCGTTTTGGATATACCTACCTACAACTCTTGGGGTTGCATTTGCAAGGGTTATAGGAGTAAACTATATAACCTTAATATTTATCGGTAGGTTGTTTAACCTTGCGGCATTTGCCCTGCTTATGGGTTTAGCAATATCGCTAACTCCAAAGTTTAAACAGATAATAGCGGTGGTTGCACTACTTCCGAGTGTTGTTCATCTTGCCTCCACCTTCTCTTACGATGGCTTAATAATCGCACTTGCAACAGTTTTTATTGCGCTGTGCCTAAACATAGCATCACAGGAAATTCCGGTTAAAAGGCGGCAGATAATGGCGCTCTCTATACTAGGGTTTTTATTTGCCCCGATGAAGGCTATCTATATCTTTATCGCCGGTTTTTGTAGCATAATACCATCGAGGCTGTTTAAGAATAAGATAAGCTACTATATCTCTATACTAACCGTTCTGTTTACATCTTTGATAGGTGGGCTTACACGCTTTGTAAACATACCGGTATTTGCAACAACCTGGGAGGATGTAGAAAACGCACCGCCACCGGTTATAGATTATGTAGAGCGTGAGTTTTATAACATTAACTATCTTCTGGCTAACCTACAATCCGCCCTTAAAGTGCTTTTCAATACTATACAGGAAAACACCTGGGTTTACATATCCCAGCTGGTAGGTGGGGAGATGGGTGAGCCGATATTAAGCGAGCTGTATATCTGGCCACCACTTGTGTTTGCACTACTGCTTATACTTCTACTTTCTACCCTTACCACCAAGAACGAATCCCCCCTGCTTACCCCATTTAATAAGCTAGTTGCCACGGTGTGCATGCTGTGCGTATGCGGTGTGTTGCTAGTTGTTATATTTACCTGGACACCTACAAGATACATCACCCTGTGGGGGCTACAGGGTAGGTACTTCCTACCTATTCTGCCGCTGTTCCTTTTTGCAATACAGGGCAGGCTGATAAAATTAGAGAAGGATATAACACGGCCTCTACTTTTAGCCCAGCTTTGCTGTGGCCTAATAGCCGCTGTTAGCATCTTTCAAGGGGTTATAGGGGTTTTGGTTTAAACAAAGCTTTGTAAGCCAAACCGTTTTTCATTTAGCTTAACCATAAGTAATATAATGAAAGGGGAATTGTCGTGAAAAAAATTTTTGTAGCTATACTTACGTTTTGTATATTAATATCCCTTGTGGCTTGTGATACAAACGAGGTAACATCACAAGGTGTAAACAGTGGCGATGTTACGAATGTGTCTATCGATGAGGGCAGTTTAGCTATTGTAGAAACAAGCAGTGGCTATTATGTGACTGTCACCAATCCTAAAATTAGCAGTGGGTATTTGGCGAACGACGGTGCTATATTGGTGAGTTTTTATACCAATGAACAAGATAAACCGCCATATCCATATACTTTCAACATCAATCAGAATTTTTTTGCTAATCTTCGTGACGAGGAAAATGAAGAGAATCTTGCGGTAGAATATGCTGTTGTAGGTGGTAATTTTACATTTATATCGGAAAATCTTCCATTTAATGTGGAGGATATGGATTATGCATCTGTAACTGTAACTCAAAATCCTACAAAGCCTGATTACTACGCTGAATTTAATATAGAAGATGTCTTGAGTTTTGATGACAATTACGAGCTTCCTTTGTCGGCAAACGCACTTAACTTTGTACAAGCCTTTGCCGAGGGTGAGGACGCAGTTTATCTGCAAACGCTGATAGATGAGTTTAACACCATCGACCCCGATAATCAAGTAAATCTCATAACCATCCCCGAAGATGAGATGGTGGATTATCTGTTAGACGAAAACAATAAAGCCGATGTTTTCACCGTTAACTCATATCACACTGCCGATTTGTATAACG
>CAYJOX010000074.1:7705-8045 GCA_964371915.1 uncultured Oscillospiraceae bacterium | reverse complement strand
AAAGGGTTCATAATACAGGTTATGTTTCAAGTTAAACTAAAAGTCTACCGAGTTAATCGATAGACTTATATTTTTATTATTTATAAAACATATCCAGAGATTCGGCCAGTTCTAAGCGCTCGTTTGTTTTTTCGATAATTTCCGACATTTCACCACGCTCCTGTTTTCGTTTTTTAAGGTCAGTAATTAGGTATGCGATATACTGAAATGTTCGTATTATTATATTTTCGGAATATTTTTTACCGGTTACGTTTTCGGGCTTTTTCTTTGCAACCTTTTTAAAAAATAATGGAATAACTGATAAACCACTTGTTCTTTTTTCTGGCCTGTGGAAATCGTT
>CAYJOX010000074.1:0-7695 GCA_964371915.1 uncultured Oscillospiraceae bacterium | reverse complement strand
CACCTAACCGTAATGGTGTGGCTCGTCCGTTGTGTCCACCTTCTACTATATCATCAAGCAATCTCTCTGCTATTCTTTTAGTATCTTCATCAAGGTTAATGCCTTTCACGCAAGATGAGTCCAAGCCCACATAGTTGATACAGAGATATAAATATTTATTGCAAAACCCTGTAAATGATAAAAACTCTGCCTTTTTCCAAAAATCATCCCAGTCAATCCCGGCATGGTGGTTTGCAATGTATAGCGAAAAGTCACTAAGGTAACGAAGGCCTGTACCGCCGACGAAAAAATGTTTAATATTATGATAAAAAAAATAGATAAGTGTATCTGTAGGCGATAGTGCCTTGATCATACACCCATTAAGCGTTTTATTTTCAGCAAGATCTAGGTCATCATAGTTGAGTGATTTTAATTTATTGTAGCGCTTACCCTTTATATCCTCCCAAAGGCTAACATGTAACTCAACATTAAAAGATTCAAATCTGTAGGTATGAACGTTGTAGCTCCCTTCGTTTTGATCCTCTATAAATATGCTGTTTGCAGCTTCAAGATTATCCTTATTAATCAGTATATCCACATCCACAGCGAACCTTGATGTAGGCTCGGGGTATAAATCTGAAATAATTGGACCTTTAACTAATAAAACCGGTATGTTCTTTTCGTTAAAAGCTTTTAAAAGCTTAACAAAATACCCTCGATTTTTCATCTGTATCAGCCCTGATTCAAAGGAATACTGCTTCCAATACTTTAGCAGAGCTGCATCTATTCCGCTTGTTTCACTAATTTTTAAAACTGTTGGATAGATTATAGGTAGTATGTTATGCATCAAGGCAAGATTTGTAACAACCTTCCAATCTACTGCCTCTTTCGGAGCTTCTGTAGGCTTGCGGTTAATAGTTGTTTCTAACAAATTTAATAAAAAAACAGCTTCCTTATTCATATTCCTCTCACTACCCTTCCTTGAAAGTTAATCAATTTGGATATTAGCTTAAATTATTATTGTTTGGTATAACGCCGAGAAGCTCAATTGAGCCATCAAGCGTTACCTCCTGCCTTAGTACAACTCTAAAGTTGAATATTGCAATTAGAGAGATAATCAAACCTATTACGGCTACAGCACCGGCTATAATTATAATCTATTTCTCCACATTATGATACTGCCGCTTGCAAACAGATATCCCTCCTGTGCGACCAAATAGCTTGTGGCAACATCGATGTAGTCTCGTAATATCTGATTTCCTCGTGATATTCCCCTATAAGACGCGGCATCGGTTGGGGAGGACTAGATGGTTGTAGTGGCTAAATATTGGTCGGGATAGATGTCGCTAACCACATTAAAGGATACTATTGTTGCGGCAATAGATATTGTAATTATTATCCATGCACGAGATATTAAGGCATCGACAATTTTGGTAATATCAATATAGTAATCCAAAAAATCTCCTTAACAAGCTGCGCTTCAACAGAATTGATATTTTTATGATTCAACCAAGGTAAACAATATCCTCACTTGATAAATATAGCACTTTTACAAAAAATAGTCAATACATAATGGCCATTTATCGGTAGTTTTTGTTATACAGGTTAATTATGTTGCCGGCCTTTACTATGTGCTCTTTGCGCCTGTATTGCATATAGTGTAGGAACTACCACCATAGTAAGCACTGTAGAAAACAATAGCCCAAACAGCAACACTGATGCCATTGGCGCTGTCATCGGATCTGCCGATACTATCAGTGGCACAAGCCCTATACAGGTGGTAGTGCTAGAGAGTATGATTGGTCGGAAACGTAGTGCAACCGCTGATTTGCAAGCCTGCTCTATACTCTCCCCCGCTTTGATCTTTGCATCCATAGCTTCTATTAGCAGTATGCTGTTATTAACCACTATACCAAATAGGCTTACAAGCCCGAGAAGTGCCATAGCCTGAATATCCATCTTAAATATCCACAGCCCAAAACCACACCCGATAAAGCTTAACGGTATACTTGCAAGCACGATAAGAGGCTTTTTAAGCCCGTTAAACTGGAATATAAGTATTAGGTAGATTAAAAGCACCGCTAACACCGCACTTACTGCAAGTGCAGTAAGCAGCCCTAGCATATTATTTACCTCGCCCTGCCCTGTTATCGTTACTCCCTCTAAATTCATAGCATCGATATATCTATCATAAAGCTCCGACTCAATCTCTATCGAGCTATATCCCGGCAGGACATTACTCAGCACATTAAGGTAGTACTCCCCGTCATAATGGGTAATAAGTGATATTGCCGGCTCTAATGTTACCTCTGCAATGTTATCCAGCTCGACCGACGCTCCTGTTATATTGCTTACAATCTGCAGATCTTCAAGATTATTGACAGACGATATGTCACCCTTTAACACAATATCTAAACTATTATTATCGGCACCATAAACACCTACATCAGTATTAAGCAGGGCCAGCTTAACCTGGTTTACCACATCTGATTTTAGCAGGCCGTGTTCTGCTAGTTCGTCATCATCTAGCTCCAGCACATATTGGTCTTGATAGTTTATCTGCGTAGTCTGCACTCGATCTGTTCCCGCTATCTCGTTAAGTGCATCCTTTAGTTCAGAGGTTATTCTTTCTATATCCTCTACATTCTTACCAGAAACCTTAAACGCTATCTTTGCATCGGTAGGAATAGAATATTCAAGGCTCTTAACCGTTGCACTTGCTCCGTCAAGCTCGTCATCGAGTAGCTCCTGTATATACATAGCGGTAGCTTCCACGCCCCCGAGATTATCCATCTCTTCCTCGTCAAGCTGTAACATAAACTGCCCTATATTAACAGATCCGGACAATGCCGGCACTGTTAAAAAAAAGCTAGGAAGATCGTTTCCCACCGCATAGGTATAGTTTTCTACTACCGGCTGTGTATCGAGCAACTCGCCTATATCTAAACTTACCTGTTGTGAAGCTTCGGTAGTTACCACATCGCTTTCATAGTTTATATATACAATGGGTTTATCTGCCACCGGGAAAAACTGCATTCCCAGCTGCATGGCAAGAAGTGCCGCTATTCCAAGGGTAATAAATGCCGAAATAACTGTAGTAACACGATGTTTTAAGGCAAAGCCAAGCATAGCCTGAAAGATCATCCCTACCGGATTTCTTTTATTTTTAACCTTTTCCGGCTCAGGTTTAAAGAACCAGTATGCCAACACCGGTATAACAAACATCGCCACAAAATAGCTGGCGACAAGTGCTGAAATGACTACCGTCGGTATTGTTCCCGCAACCTGCCCAACCGGGCCCGGTATAAAATATATTATAGAGAAGGTAACTATTGTAGTAAGCGTACTCGTAAGAACCGGAACGGCTGTCTCTCCTACTGCGCGAGTTATCGCCTTTACCTTTTCTGTGCCCTGGTTAAGATGATGCTGTATTGCCTCACTTATTACAATAGCATTGTCTACAAGAATGCCAAGGGACACTATCAACCCGGCTATAGTAATAAAATGAAATTCAAGGCTTAGAAGATTCATCACTATAAAGGTTGAAAGTATGCTAAGAGGTAGTGCTATTGATACAATCAACCCGTTGCGAAGATGGACACCTACCATCACCACAACAACAATTAGCAAGATACTTTGCAGAAGATTTAATATAAAGTTATTTATAGAATTCTCTATATCCTGTGGAGCATACATAACCTCATGGAAAACTATGTCATCAGGCACGCTCTCTCTTGCATCCTCTATTGCCTCACGTAGCTCGTTACCAATGTTTACAGCATTCTGCCCTTCCTCGATTGTTCCTGTAAGCAGGATTGCATCGTCTCCATCCTGCGAGAAATAAAAATCTTTAACCTCCTCTATATATACATCGGCAACATCGCTCAGGGTTATAGGCACAAATGTAGCTTGATCTACCCCTACAACAATATCTTCTATATCCTGTAGATCGTTAAAGAATGAGGGTAGAATAACATTTACTGTACCATTTTCATCGGTAATCCCCCCAGAGGGCAGGGCTAAATTTTGTGATTGCAGTATCTGTAACAGCGTTTCGGTTCTTATTCCATAGCTTTGCATATCGGCAAGGCGAGTTTGTATTACCACCTGTTCGGTAAATCTCCCCTCAACCACTACACTTTCTATTCCGGCAACATCGTCTATCCTATCCTTCACAAGTTCGGCATGTAGCGACAGCTCCTCGTTGGAATAATCCCCTCCCGAAAGACTGATTATAAATTGATTTTCACCTACCAGATTAGCATCTATAACACTTTCCTGTGCAAGCTCTGGCAGCTGTAGCTGTAAATCCTCCACACTCTGCCGTAGATCTGCCTCAACATCCTCGATCGTAACATCAAGATCAAACATTAACACTATCACACTAACATTGTTAAGGCTTTGGCTTTCGTAATAATCAAGGTGAGGAAGAAAAGCAATCTGTTCCTCAATAACGTTGGTTACATTTAACTCCACCTCCTCGGGCGATGCGCCGGGATAGATGGTTGTAATTGTGGCAGCCGCTACAGCAGTATCCGGGTTTTCCTGCTTAGGGATTATATAATAGCTATAAAGCCCTACAACAACCACTATTATGCACAGCATGACAACCGTCATTCTGTGCCTTATTATATGAGGGACTATCTTTTTCATCTTTATCCACCAAATATTTTTATTTAAAGGTTATACATCTTTTTTATAATAGTGTCATAAACCCTGTCTCCAAGCCATTTCTGTACAAACACTGCCGGCTTTGCACCATACCCCACGAGATACCTTGTTTTAGGTTTTTTAGCCATAACTGCACGCACTATACACTCGGCAATTACAGCAGGGGCGGTAAGATTCCCTGCATAGGTTTTTTTCATAGCGGCTGCAACGGTAGAAGCGGTTAGCTTGTATGCTCCGTTCTGTGATACCTTTAAAAGCTTATCGGATGCAATATCCCCAAAATCGGTTTTTATGCCTCCCGGCTCTATAACTATTACATCGATTCCAAAAGGCTCTACCTCCATTCTAAGGCAGGCAGAAAACCCTTCAACAGCAAATTTCGTCGCATGGTACCACGCTCCGAAAGGCGTCCAGACTCTCCCGCCCATAGAACTTATATTTACAATCTTACCATATCGGTGTTCTCTCATATGGGAAAGCACCAGTTGAGTCATCCTTGCTAAACCGAAGATATTAACCTCTATCTGCCTGCGCGCCTCCTCAAGCGGAACATCCTCCACCGCACCAAAAGACCCATAGCCGGCATTGTTGATAAGTATATCTATTCTGCCCTCTGCCCTAATTATCTCCTCAACACAGCTAACCATTGATGCTTCATAGGTTACATCTAGGAGTAATGTTTTTATACCATAGGAATGCAAGCTATCTAGCTTTTCTATCCTCCTCGCAGCTCCATAGACAACAAAACCCTTTCGCTTTAGCGAAATTGCTGTCTGCTCGCCTATACCACTTGAAGCTCCGGTTATGAGTACAACTTTTCTATCCATTATAGCTCTTTCAATCTTCATCTTAACTATAGTTTATACTTACAACATGTTAATGTCAACATTCCAAGGCTAAAGTTCACAAATATTTTATATAATTTGTTCAATTTAATAAACCGGTTATCGCTATTGATTTAGCTTGTCTGATATTGTATAATTCTATTTAGTAGCAAAAATTTTGAGGTAGTATGAAAAAGCTGATACTTTATATAGCTATAAGCCTTGATGGCTATATTGCAGATAAAAACGGCGGCGTTTCCTGGCTTGAAGGTGACGGCAGTGACATTGATAATATCGGTAGTTACTCCGATTTCTACAGCACCATTGATACGGTTATTCTGGGCTATAAAACATACAACCAGATAGTGACCGATCTTTCGCCTGAAAGATGGGTGTATAGTGATAAAAAAAGTTATGTAATAACCCATCGGGATATTGAGGATACGCCTGAGGTTACTTTTACAACAAGCAATCTCACCGATCTACTTTGTAAGATACGGTCAGAAAACGGGGGTAACATATGGTTATGTGGCGGCGCAACATTGGTTAAACAGGCCATGGCCCAGGGTTTGATAGATGAATATGTAATATCGATTATTCCCACAATCTTAGGTGGCGGTACACCTTTGTTTAACGATGCAACAAGGCAGGATTTAACCCTGCTCTCAACCAAAAGTTATAACGGTATTGTGGATTTAAGGTATGGGAGGAGAAAATAGATGAAATATCTAAAACAGCTTAGTATAATTTTAATAATAGCATGTATATCCGAGGTAATTAAGACACTACTCCCCTTGCCTATTCCGGCAGGAATATACGGCATGGTTCTTCTGTTTATACTTTTATGCACAGGGCTTATTAAGCCAAAGCAGATCGGTGATACATCAGATTATTTGATATCTATAATGGGCATTATGTTCGTACCGGCAGGCGTAGGGCTACTAAGCAATGTTAACAGCTTTCTCGCTATGCTTCCGGCAATTATAGTTGCAGGCACATTAGGAACCATCGCCGTTATGGCGGTTGGTGGTAAGATAACCGATCTATTAATAAGATGGAGAGCCAGATGAATGAGTTTATAACCACCTCCGTGTTTTTTGGTGCTGCGCTATCTCTTGCAGCATATATGATAGGGTTGGCAATAAAGGGGCGTTTTAAAAAGGAGATATTCAACCCAATCTTGATTGGCATAATAATTGTAGTTGCTGTGCTTTTAATCTTTGATATTGATTATGACGATTATGAAAATTCTGCTAAATATATAAGCTACTTTTTAACACCTACCACCATCTGCCTTGCACTACCACTTTATAGGCAGCTATCGTTGTTAAAAGATAATCTGGTTGCGATAATTGTTGGCATTACTGCCGGAGTATTATCGAGTTGCGGTTCAATATTACTTATCGCAAAGATCTTTTCGCTTTCCGCCGCAGAGTACTATACCCTTTTACCAAAATCTATCACTACCGCCATAGGCCTACCTTTAAGTGAGGAGATAGGTGGAATCGGGGATATTACAGTAGCGGTAATAATATTTACCGGCATTTTCGGCAACCTAATTGCCACAACCGTAATTAAATTATTCAGAATAAAAAACCCTATTGCAATAGGTGTTGCAATAGGGACATCTTGCCATGCCATAGGCACCGTTAAGGCTCTTGAGCTTGGTGAGGTGGAGGGGGCCATGAGCAGCCTTGCCATAGCGGTAAGCGGCGTGATAACAGTCGTTGCTATCCAGTTTTTTGTGGGGCTTGTTTAGGCGAAGGCTGGCCTTTGTTAAGCTCTGCCTTTAGTTTTTCTACCGCCTTTTTTTCTATACGTGATACATAGGAGCGAGAAATCCCAAGCACCTTGCACACCTCCCGCTGTGCCATGGGCCTGCACCCTCCTAGGCCGTAACGCATCCTTATTACCTGCTGTTCCCTTTTATCGAGCTTTACATAGATGCTTTTGTATAAGGTCTCTATCTCCTCCTTGCTGTCTACTATCTCCCCTATCTGTATGCTATCGGCGGCAACATCCTCCCGCGTGAGCGTTCCCCCATCCTTGTCGCTTTCTAGAACATCACCTAAAAACACCGTATTTTGTGTTTTTTTTGCGCTGCGAAGGCTCATTAACAGCTCATTCTCAATGCATCTTGCAGCATAGCTTGAAAACCTCCCCTTTTCCGTCTTAAAGGTGTTAACGGCTTTTATTAGCCCGATTGTTCCTATCGATATAA
>CAYJOX010000073.1:0-8144 GCA_964371915.1 uncultured Oscillospiraceae bacterium | reverse complement strand
CCGATTTTTATAATGCTGTTATTAATGACACCCCATTGCCGGGTGGTTTTGATTTAAACTTTGACGGCGAGTGTGAGGCTGTTTAACCAAAGAGTGCTGTAATAGAACATTAAAAGGATTTGTGTATGAGGGATAAATTTACTAGGTTAGAAAAAAGCTGGATAATGATAGACTGGGCTAACTCCTCCTTCGCTACCATAATGATGGCAGCGATATTTCCGGTATTCTTCACCTCTATGGTTGCAGACGGCACGGGCGACATGTGGCTTGGCGTCGGTGGTTCGGTAGCAACCGGTGTTAGTGCTGTTATATCACCTATTCTTGGTAGCTTCGGTGATTTTAAGGGTTATAAGAAAAGGCTGTTTGCCGCATTTACTGTCTTAGGACTTATAACAACCGCAAGCTGTGCTTTTTTTAACAGCTGGCAACTCCTACTTATTGGATATGTTCTATCTAATATTGGGTTTAATGGCTCGGCTCTTTTTGCCGATAGTATGCTTACCGATATCACGACACCCCAGCGAATGAACAAGGTTTCTGCCTGGGCTTATTCCATGGGTTATATAGGCGGTAGTACCATTCCATTCTTAATATCAATACTAATTATTACCTTCGGCGAAGCGTTTGGGATAGACACTATTACTGCCACCAGAATTTCCATAATGATATGTGCACTCTGGTGGGGCATATTTTCGATACCTATTTTAGTTGATTTTGAGCAAAAATATGGCAAGGACAAACCGGAGGGTAGCATAGTGGCGCCTGCGCTAAAATCACTTAAAGATTGTGCGCTGGATATAGTTAAAAACCGCGGGCTAACACTTTTTATTCTATCCTATTTCTTCTATATTGACGGTGTAGGTACCGTTATTAAGATGTCAACAGCCTATGGGGCTTCGCTTGGTCTCGATTCTGTAGGTATGATACTTGCACTCCTTGTTACACAGCTCGTTGCATTTCCCTTTGCAATACTTTTTAGTAAACTTGCCTACCGCTTTGGTACATTAAACATTATACAACTTGCTATTGGCATCTACTTCGCCATCTGTATTTTAGGTTTTTTCATGGGCTACGGAATGGAAGAAGGCTTTTTAACAAACGACCAGGCTCTTACAATATTCTGGGTTCTTGCAATAATGGTGGGTACTGCACAGGGCGGTATACAGGCACTATCTCGCTCCTTCTTCGGCTCGGTTATACCTAAGGAAAAATCCAACGAGTATTTTGGTTTCTTTGATATCTTCGGTAAATTTGCGGCCATTATGGGGCCGGCCCTCTATGCAGTTGTACGCTCGGCAACCGGACGTAGCTCCTACTCAATTTTTTCTTTAATTATATTTTTTGCAATAGGAGCAATACTGCTTTTCTTTGCAAAAAAACATCTACCAAAGGAGACTAATTGAAAACACTTGCAATCATAACTACAACAAGGGCCGACTATGGCCTACTTCGCCCTGTAATAAAACGCATAGCATTGCGTGCTGAGGTAAGCTATAATCTAATTGCAACCGGAAGCCATATTTCGGATAACACCACAGCCGAGATAGAGGCTGATGGCTATATCTATACAGCCATAGATATAATGAAGTATCCACAGGATATTCAGGGCGTTGCAAAAATCACCGCCCTAACCCAACAGCTTTTCATCGATTATTTTACACAAAACAAACCGGATGGTGTGCTACTACTCGGTGATCGTTATGAGGTTTTCGCCATAGCTGTCTCGGCAAGGATGTTGGATATACCTATCTTCCATATTAGTGGGGGCGATGTTACCAACGGCGCTATAGATGATTGTCTCCGCCATTGTATAACAAAGCTCTCGGCCGTACATTTTCCATCCTGCGAAAGATACGCAAGGCGGCTTATGGCGCTTGGTGAACAGCCGGATAGTATCCACAGTGTTGGTGGGCTTGGGGATGAAAATATAAGAAGCCTAAAATTTATGGATGCTAAAACATTGTCAGATTCACTCGATTTTAATCTAAGCAGGCCTTTCCTTCTTGTTACCTATCATCCGGAAACATTATCTGACCTACCGGAAAAGCAGCAGGTGGATAGGCTCTTGACGGCATTAACTAGATGTAACCTGCCTGTAGTAATAACCGGCTCTAACAGCGACAGTGGGGGCGATGAGATTAACCGCATACTAACCGAATATTGTTCGAAATCACCGGATAGTTTTTACATTAAATCTATGGGGGTGTTACGCTATCTTTCGGCCATGAGGATAGCGGCTGCTGTTATAGGCAACTCATCCAGCGGGGTATGCGAAACACCAAGCTTTAAGGCACCTACCCTAAACATCGGTAGGCGGCAAAGCGGCAGAATTATGGCTGATAATATTGTGTGTTGCAGCTGCGATGAGGAAGATATCTTTAATGGTATTGCTACCTGCCTATCGGCAGAGTTTAGAAAAAAATGCGAGACTGTATTATCTCCATACCGTGGTGAGAATACATCTGATGATATAGCGAAAATTACAGCAAGGTTATTAAATAAAGGGATATCAAATTATAAGGAGTTTTATGATGCCGAGTAATTTTTTACTTATCGGTTTTGGATCTATGGGAAAGCGTAGGGCAAGGCTACTGGCACAGATAGACAGTAGCATTACCATTACCGTAATAGATAGCAACGAGGAGCGCCAAAGGCAGGCAACCCAGCTTGGGCATACTCTATGCACCGGTTTAGATGAGGCTGTATCTACCGGAGGTTTTGATGCGGCATTTATCTGCGCCGCACCACTAAGCCACCCCGACATTACCGAAAAGCTATTAAACGGTAAAATATCTGTTTTCAGCGAGCTTAACCTAAATGCCGATAGATACCCTGAGCTAATGCAGCTTGCAAAGGATAACGGGGTTGTCTGGTTTAACAGTAACACCATGCTTTACCGCCGCGAGATAAAAAAAATAGCGCAGTGCCGTAAAGAGTTTGGCGCAAAGGTAAGCTACAGCTACCATATAGGCCAGTATCTTCCTGATTGGCATCCGTGGGAAAGCTATAAAAATTTCTTTGTTGGCGATAGGCGCACAAGTGGAATACGAGAAATTTTTGCGATAGAGTTTGCCTGGCTTACCGATGTGTTTGGCGATGTGCAGGATATAGCGGTTAATAAACGGCGTGTATCCGATCTTGAAATTGAATACGATGACACGGTTTTCACCATGCTTACACACAAAGACGGTACTATAGGGGTATTAATAGCCGATATTGTTTCCCCAAAAGCGGTAAGGACATTAGAGGTGTTTGGTGAAGGGTTACACCTGTTCTGGGAGGGTAGCCCTACAACGCTTTTTAAATATGACACAACAACAAAGGAAAAGGTTAACCTTTCGCTTTACGAAACTGCAACAAGGCTTGAGGGTTATTCCGACAACATTGTGGAGGAAGCCTATACCGAGGAACTACTAAACTTCCTTGCTGTGCTCAGCGGCAAGGAGAAGCCTGCCTACAGCTACGAACACAACCTAAAGGTTTTAAATCTTATTGAGGAGATTGAGAGGAGATGACGTTGAGAGCACTATTTATCGGCCTTGGCAGTATCGGCTGTAGGCATATAAAAAACCTTAAAGAACTGTTGCCGGATGTACAGATTGAGGCTATTCGCAGCTCTAACCGAACATTAACGCCGGAGATTTCCTGTCTATTAACAAGGCAACACACCGATACCAGCACCCTTGAAGGTGAGTTTGATCTTTGCTTTATAACAAACCCAACACATCTGCACAGAGAGGCTATAGAGCTTACTATGCCCTTTGCAAAAAGCTATTTTATAGAAAAACCGATATTTGAAAAGGCAGATATACTTCCCTTTAACGATAATCGCCCTGTTTATGTTGCGGCGCCGCTACGCCATACAAAGCTTTACGGCAAATTGTGTGAGCTACTATCGGCCGAAAAACCGTTAGCGGCACGTGCTATCTGCTCAAGCTATCTACCGGGCTGGCGCCCCGGCACCGATTATACAAAATGCTACTCCGCAATAAAAAAATATGGCGGCGGGGTAAGGCTGGATTTAATACATGAATGGGATTATCTAAAGGCATTGTTTGGCGAGGTGGATAGGATAAGCTGTTTTTATGGTAATGCCTCTCAGCTAAATATTGATAGCGAGGATTATGCGGTTTATATTGCCGTTGCGAGCGGTGTACCAATAACTCTTCACCTTGATTATTTTGGCAAGCAGTATAGCCGTAGCTGTGAGATAATATGCGAGGGTGGCACGATAAAGGCAGATTTTTATACCGGCTTTATAACCCACTACAGCAAGGGCGAGATAGACTGTAGCGAAGATGGAAACGAAAGATATAAACGTGAGCTTAAGCATTATCTTGATGTTGTAGCGGGCGGAAATAACATTAACGATTCTGCTACAGCAACAGCAACACTAAAAATAGTTCTAGCGGAGGTAAAATGAGTAATATATTAATCTCGGTGTGTGGCAGAGCCGGAAGCACAGGCTTCCCCGGTAAAAACCTTGCATTGTTTGTAGGTACTCCACTCTCCTACTATAGTATGGCGGCAGCCGAGCTGTTCGCTAAAAAGCATATTGAGCACGATATAGATATCTGCCTTTCTACCGATAGCGAGCAGCTTATAGAGGATGTGCAGGCAGCATTTAGTAATGTTGAGATTATACGCCGCCCTCCCGAACTGTGTGATGGAATTACCCCTAAGCTCGCTGTTTTTACCCACGCAATTAAAACGATGGAGCAGCGGCTATCAAAACAGTACGATTATTATATAGATTTAGATATTACAAGCCCGCTTAGGCGCCTAGGTGATATTGAAAATCAGTTTCAAGAAAAACTGGCATCACCCGATAAACAGCTTATATTTTCTGCCGTACATAGTAGGAGAAACCCATACTATAACATGGTTGTGGCAGACGATAACGGATGTGTTAAAAAGGCGATAGATGATAGCGAGTTTTTTGCAAGACAGCAGATACCTAAAACCTACGATCTTAATGCATCGATATACACTTTTGAAGCCGCATTTATACGAGAAAACACCACTATGTATATCTGGGATGCAGCTTGTGGAATGTCGCTCATGCAGGATACCGGGGTTTTGGATATAGATAGTAAAGACGATTTTTTATTGATGCAGACCATCGCTAAACACCTTTATGATACAGACGAGGATTTTCACGAGGTATATGAATACGCAAGGTTAAAGGGGGGATTATAAATTGGCCAGTATACTAATTGTTGACGACGAAAAGCAAATTTGTGAACTTTTAAAACAGAATCTAGAGTTTGCGGGATATGATTGTGTTTTAGCCTATGACGGAGACGAGGCACTACAAAAGCTATCACGCAACGACTTTGATCTATGCCTGCTCGATGTAATGATGCCTTTTACCGACGGTTTTACTGCTCTTACCGAGATTAGAAGGAGAGGGTATACCCTACCGGTAATTATGCTTACGGCAAGGGGTGAGGAAAACGACAGGGTTTTCGGGTTGGAGCAAGGAGCCGATGATTATGTTACTAAACCTTTTAGCCCTAGGGAACTTGCCGCCAGAATCAAAGCGGTACTTTCACGTACAATGAGCCCGGATGTCATGTCCGATCGTGTATTTCGTTTTGGCGAACTGTTGATTGATGAAAAAAGCCATGAGGCACGAATAGGTGAAAAATCATTAAACCTTACCCCTAAGGAGTTTGATCTACTACTGTATTTTGCAGAGAACGAGGGGGTTGCACTTTCACGCGAGAAGATACTTTCTGCAGTATGGAACTATGATTATCTAGGTGAGGACAGAACGGTGGATACCCATATTAAGATGCTTAGGGGGCATTTAGGCTCGTACCGAGATTGCATTAAAACTGTATGGGGTATAGGTTATAAATTTAGCTACGACAGGAGCCAATGAGAAAACTATTAGAAAATTTTAAGGGTATAAGAAACCGCCTCGCAGTTTTCGTGGCGGTTATATGCCTTTTTGTTGTAATTTTCACCTTTGTTCTACAAGCATTACTGCTTGTACCTACCTACTACAACACCCTTGATACAATGCTTTCTCGTTCGGTTTCTGTTGTAACCGAAACATTAAAGCACGACAGTATACCTATTGCTACCCAAAACATTTTAGAGCTTGCATCAAACGGGCTTTGTATAGAGGTATCTGATGCAGAGACTTTACAACTTCATCTCCTTGCCGATGGACTTGGTAACCAATGCCTTCTACATACCGGCACTGTCGGTAACGAGGTTATGGATGAGGCTACCCTCTTAACTATGAGGCTAAAGGCTGTTGAGGAGGGATCTTATAAACAATCATATTCAACAGATTATAGCGACCATGAACAGCGTATATTTGGTAGCTATATAGAATCAACCGGGCAGGTATTACTTGTAAGTATTAACCTTGAACAGATATCGATGGCAAAGGATGTGATTAATAATCAGATCTTTATTGCACTTGCTATTATTCTTCCAATTGCGGCAGGAATAGCTTTCTTATTTGCCGGTTTTTTTACAGCACCTATATCTAAACTTGCCGATGCTACAAAGCGTGTTGCGTCGGGCAACTATGAGATAGAACTCGATGAAGAAAGAGACGATGAGCTTGGCCATCTTTCCAGTGATTTTTCCGCCATGACCGCCGAGCTACGCAGGACATCAAAGCTAAAGGATGAACTTCTTGCAAATATATCACACGATCTAAGAACACCCTTAACCTTAATAAAAGGCTATGCAGAGACGATGAGGGATTTTACCGGCTCTGACGAGGAAAAGCGCAATGAACAGCTCGACATTATAATAAACGAAACAGACAGGTTATCCGGTTTTATTACCGATGTGATGGAGCTTTCAAAGCAAAACAGCGGGGAGGCACCGTTAGAGCGAGAGCCGCTAAACTTTTACGAGTTTGTGCGTGGCATAACCTACCGCGAACAACGTGTTGCCGAACTAAAAGGAGTTACCGTTACCCTTAAAGTGCCGCATGGAAGTGCGTATATAAACGCCGATAAACGCCAGATGGATACCATACTGCATAACCTTATAGAAAATGCCGTAAATCATGCCGGTGATGATAAACAGGTTATAGTACAATGCGAAGCTCAGGCGAATTTAATTAAATTAATGGTGGTAGATCACGGAAAAGGAATAAGCAAAGAGGATATTAACTTCATCTTTGATAGATACTATAGAGTACGTGATAATAACGGTTTAAGCGGTAGCGGGCTGGGTCTCGCAATAGTAAAATCGGCACTTGTTAGGCATGGTTATAACTTCGGGGTAGATTCTTCACTCGGAAAAGGAAGTACATTTTGGTTTACTGTTGACATTATGCAATAAAGGTTGTAAAATAGTATTAGTATTTATGATAGGAGATTATGAGATGAGACTGTTAACACGTTCTGATTTTGATGGGCTCGCCTGTGGCGTGCTATTAAAGCATATAGGAATAATCGACGATTTCTTGTTTGTACACCCCAAGGATTTACAGGATGGCCTTGTAGAGGTTACCGAGAATGATTGTCTTGCCAACGTTCCTTATGTTAAGGGATGTGGTCTATGGTTCGACCACCACGCAAGTGAGTTTGAGCGCGGAGCATCAAGGGAAGGCTTTGAGGGGGATTCCAGAATTGCAGATAGCTGTGCTCATGTTATATATGATTACTACGGTGCAGATAAATTTGCAGGCTTTGAGGAGATGCTAATCGGTGTTGACCGTGTAGACAGTGCAAAACTAACCGAGCAGGAAATATTAGATCCTCCGGCCTGGATACTTCTTGGTTTTATTATGGACCCACGAACAGGTCTTGGTAGGTTTAGAGATTTTAGAATATCTAACCTTAAACTAATGGAGCAGATGATAGATTGGTGTGCGGTTAAAACCATACACGAAATATTAGAAGAGCCGGACGTTAAGGAGCGTGTAGAGCTTTATTTCGAGCAGGATAAACTATTCCGTGAGATGGTTAAATCTCATACCCGCATAGAGGGTAAGGTAATGATAACCGATCTACGTGGTGTTGATCCTATCTATGCCGGCAACCGTTTTCTTATCTATAGCCTATATCCAAACGTAAGCCTCTCTGCATGGATTGTAGACGGTAGAAATCGCCAGGGGTGTAGTGTGGCGGTTGGACACAGCATTCTTGATCGAACAAGTAAGGTTA
>CAYJOX010000072.1:4314-8187 GCA_964371915.1 uncultured Oscillospiraceae bacterium | reverse complement strand
TGTTTCATCTATTTGCTCCTCCTTTAAAATTAAATCTTCTTTTTTCATTACAGGTTTTGCAGAGGTTAGCGTGAGCGCGATGGTAGAGGCATTGTGTAGCCATGCAGAGGTATTCGCCATAATTACACCAAAAATCCCAAGTGCAATTAATGCGGTATTAAACGAAACAATTATACCATACTGCCTATGGATTTTTTGCATTAACTTTGTCGCTAGTCTTCGTGTCTCGACTATTTTAGTTAGCTCGTGGGAGAGAACCGAGATATCTGCAACTTCTCGTGCAATATCGGAAGAACCGTTGAGAGTGAGCGATACATCTGCAACACTTAGTGCCGGGGTATCATTTATTCCATCGCCTACCATAAGAATAGTTCTTCCCTCTGCTTTAAGCCGCTCAACTATCTCTGCCTTTCCATCAGGAAGAACCGAAGCATAATAGTTATCAATTCCAAGCAAAGCACAGGTGTATTTTGCGCTGCTTTCGCTATCGCCAGTGATCATAAAGATATCGTTTACACCCTCCTGCCTCAACATATCTATTGTATCTTTAGCGTCTTCTCTCGGCGGGTCGTTTATGCAAATAATACCGATAAGCTCGCCATCTACCGCAAGATAAACGGCACTGTCGCTTCCAATCTGCTCGTCTATAAAGTCCTCTTTATCGGTCGGATAGGGAACATTTTCATCATCAAAAACAAAATGCCTACTACCAATAACCGAGTGCTTATCTGCATAACTGCTTGCAATTCCATGCGCCACAATATACTTAACCTTGCCATGCTTTTCGGGGTGATGAATATCCCGTTCTTTCGCCTCTTTTACAATAGATGATGCGACACTATGCGGAAAGTGTTCCTCAAGGCAAGCTGCAATCTTTAACACCTCGTCTTCTGAATAACCCTTTGCAATAGGAATTATCTTTGAAATTTTAGGAACAGCGTTTGTAAGGGTTCCTGTCTTATCGAATACTACCGTATCTACTTTTGATAGAACCTCAAGATACTTACCACCCTTAATAAGCACCTCATGGTTAACACCTTCTTTAAGGGCAGAGATGATTGTTATCGGGGTTGTAAGCTTAATGGCACAGGAAAAATCCACCATAAGCACCGATAAGGCTCGGGTAATACTGCCGGTAAGGATTAAGGATGCAAAAAACATGCCAAAGCTAACCGGCACAATATCATCTGCAATCCGCTCTGCCCTACCTTGTACCAATGCTTTTTCCTTCTCGCCCGTATCAATTAGATCTACTATTTTGGCTATACGTGAATCATTTTGTAGGCTACGTACCTCTATATCAACCTCACCGTCTTCTACCACTGTTCCGGCAAACACGGAACTACCAACAAACTTATGAACAGATAAGGGTTCACCTGTCATCGTAGCTTCGTTAATCAAGGCATCACCGGTAACAACAGTTCCATCCATAGGTATCAGGCTACCTTTTCGGATGCGAATAACATCGTTCACCGCCACATCGCTGTGGTGCACCTCAATTTCCACCCCATTTTTTATTAGCCAAACTTTATCTGCATTTATAGTAAGGCTTTGTGCCAAGGCATGTTTTGCCCTTAAATTTGAATATTCCAAAAGCAAATCCGAAAGCCCTAGCAAAAACATCGTGGAGGAGGCTGTTTTATAATTTCTAGATAAAAGCGATGCTAATATTGCAGTTCCATCTAAAACTTCTACATTTATTTTTCTATTGCAAAGTGCTTTTAACCCTTTCACAATATATGGAACAGCATGAATGAGTGTGTACACTCTATTAAATTGCATAGGCAAAAACAGCTGTCTAGCTGTATAACCTAAAACATGTTTTACCATCTCCCCTTTAGTCTGATTTTCTAGAATTAAGGCCCTTTGCGCCTCGGTGGGCACGCCTTCTTTAATATCAGATAGTGAAAGTGCTGAGAGTCTATTTAAAATCGACTCTCTGGCATCAATGCTATTTTTATGGTATTCGATAACACTGCTCCTTTGTTAATATGTATTTACCAAATCGAACTCTGAGTCTGGAGGGCTTATCACAAACAATGTGATATTTCATAAGCTTTTCCTTAAACCTTATTCCTTCTAGCAGTCACAGCTTTCGCCACAGGCGCATTCATTTTTAGCAGCGACCTTAGCCTCAGCGCAGATATCATCTGCTTCTTCCTTAATGTTAACCGCAGTTTCTAAGGCTTTATCTTTAAGCATTATTCCACCTGCAACACCCTTAACCGCTAGATCACGAGCTTTTTTGGTTTTAAGTAGCCCAAAAATAGCAAGCCCAGTAGCAGCTCCAGCTGCAAATATCCACTTTCGTTCTTTTGTTATTAGATGTAGCATAATGCCTCCGTATTGATTTTTGCTTAAATTATAGCATGCTTCCGCCGCCCTCGTCAACTCCTAAACCGCAATGTTTTCGATAGTTCGACGGGGTTTCACCAAATCTGCCCTTAAATGCCTCGGTGAATTTGCTTGTGTTTATATATCCAATTTCGTATGCAATATCACTAATGGTTTTAGTTGTTATTCTAAGCAATGTTCGAGCCTTATATAGCTTTACATAGCGAATATATCGTTTAGGAGGCATTCCAAAATTTTGTATGTATAGTTGCCTTAGTGATGTTTCAGATATATATAACATCTCAGCAATTTGCCTTTCGGTTTTTGCAGTATCAAGCAGTAATCGTCTTGACCTATTTAAGATCGCTTTTGTTTCCCCCAGCATTCGTATCTCCAATAATAGAAACCCAAGAATTATATTCTTAGGTTTCCGATATTAACTCTTTAACTTTTATGCCAATTTTTCTCCACAAGCCTTGCAAGCAGCTTCTGCTTCTGCATCCGGAGCCTCGTTACACATATATGTCTCTACGGTTTTTGCCACAGTCTCCTCTTCCCAGTTTCTCATCCATTCGCCATCGCCCCAACCATAAGAGCCAAACAGCAATACATTAACATCTCCAAGGAAATCTTTTACACTATCCCACATTGGTTGAAACTCCGTCTCCTCCAAAACTTCCGCACCCATAGATGGGCAACCGAATGCGATAGATGTATAGTTTGCCACCATATCTGCTGTAAACTTATCAGATGTTATAACATCAACCTCAGCACATTTTCCTTTAGCTCCCTCTGCTATTAAGGTTGCCATAGCCTCGGTGTTGCCTGTGCCGCTCCAATAAACTACTGCTACTTTACCCATGATAAATTCTCCTTCTAACTCAATTCTGTTTTATATTTAGGCTACTGCTTGTTTTTTAACAGTTAGCCTTAAAATATCGCCACCTTCTTGCCACAACTTTTTATATACAGCCTTACACTTATCATATTTCGCAAATCTTCGCAGCGCTTCATCTTTATTTCCATACACCTTCCAATATCTGCAAAGGCTACAATTTTGCCCTTTGTTGCAGATAAACCCCTCCACATCTTCGGGTGGATACCCTAAAAAAAGACCTATTTCGTGAGGGAACTCCTCGTATACAGATAATCTTTCAGACAGCCTCTCGATAGCCTGTGATACTGTTAAGTTGTTGTAGTTATACCGAGACAGTATTGCCTGCGCCCTTAAATCATCCAGATCGGCCGCAAGCATATCCTGTCTATACAGATAGATAAGCGCGGAATTTATACCATCCCTTAATAATTTAAGCTTTACTCCGCTGTACCAAAGGCGTTTATTCCAAAACTCTATATCGGCATATAAGGTATCTCTATCGGTAAATTTTACCGTAAATAAACTCGCAGTTTTTAACGATGAAAGTGTAAGCGCACAATGCTCTATAACTTTTTTTTAGACAATCACAATACACTACAATGAATCAACTATGATATTTAAGGCGGATAGTGAGCTGGAATGCCATCGTACTACACTCGCCA
>CAYJOX010000072.1:0-4304 GCA_964371915.1 uncultured Oscillospiraceae bacterium | reverse complement strand
CTTCTTACATCGCCCTTCATCTTTGTAAAGACTTTCGCCTTACATCCGTATTGTTTGCAGGTGTCAATATATCGTCTTTCCATGCACTCGTTTCCGCCGACTATAACTACACTCATATTCTCACTCCTTTATCGTTGAGTTAGCATTTACTAACCATATCATTGGGGTTTATTCGCCGCTTTTAAATACACTGTTATTGCATCCTTTCGCCTTATTCAACAGAAGAAATTATAACATTCATAGAGATGGTATCACCACCTACTATATATTAATCCGCACCGGACTAATAGATATAGAATGTTTTATGTTGGAAAATCCTACGGAATGCTGTTAGTTAAATCTAACACTTATAGGTTAGCATATACTAACCTATAAGTCAAGGTTATTTCGCAATAAAATAAAGAATAGTTAGATATAGCTAACACATGCCTTATAATTTTAGTATAAATAATACAATTTGCCAATTATAATTAAAGAAAATAATTATCTCTTGACAAACTAAAGATAAAATGATAACATCGTTATTAAAGATAAGGCTGTTATGCGAGGTGGTATTTTTGAGTTACTCATCAGAGCTTACAAAGGAGAGGATTATAGTTTGTGCCAAGGCGGAATTCCTCAAAAAAGGCTTTATAAATGCAAATCTACGAGAGATTGCAACAAAAGCTAAGGCCACGACAGGGGCTGTGTACAACCATTTCGATGGCAAGGATGATTTATTTGAAACGATAATAGGTGAGTTTGCAGATAGGTTGCTGGATTTATTTAAGATGGTCCACGAGGAGGTTGAGGGGCAATATGACTATGAGAATACCGAAGCTACCGAAAGCGTGGGAAAAGGTACAGCCGAGGTTTTAGACTACCTCTATTCTGATTTCGAGCTTTCAAAACTTTTATTCTGCTGCTCGGCAGGCACTAAATATGAGAAGTTTTCCGATAACCTTATCGAGATAGAGGAAAAATCTTCTCTTGCTTTTATGGAGAATGATAACTTCAAGCCAACAAAAATTAATAAGTTTTTTGTTCATGTTATTTCAACATCGGGGCTTAACAATATGCTAGAAGCCATTCATCACGATTTGAGCCGCGAGGAAGCTTTTGAGTATATAGGCAAAGTTCAAAGGTTCTACTATGCGGGTACAATAGAAATATTGGGGAAATAACCCCAATATTTTTTGAGGATTTAGTTAGTTTGCGCTAACTTTAATATATGATTTAAAGGAGAATTTTTATGGAAAAACAAAAACAAGAATCATTGCTTAAAAGGCTGTATGCCTTTGCGGGAGGTTACAAACATCTAACCAATTTAGGAATGATTTTATCAGGTATAAGTGCTATTATGACACTTCTGCCAATCATTTTTATCTATCGAGGTGTGAGCGAAATCATCTTGATCTATCCATCTGTCACGCTTACCGATAGCATTATTACAAATGCGTGGCTTGCAGTAGGCTCTGCAGTTGGTGCTATGTTTGTATACTTGATAGCACTTATGTGTACACATATTGCGGCATACAGGATTGCAAAAAACATGAGAAAAACAGCACTTAACCACATTATGAGCTTGCCCCTTGGCTTTTTTTCTAGTATGGGCAGTGGTAAACTTCGCAGAATAATTAACGACAGTGCAGGAGCAACCGAAACATACCTTGCCCACCAGCTGCCGGATTTAGTGGGAGCATACACCACACCTATTGCGGTGCTTATAGTGTTGTTTGTATTTGACTGGCGGCTTGGGTTAATAAGCCTTGCTCCGGTTGTTTTAGCGACTGTTTCAATGATGTCGGGCATGGGTAAAGATCAACCCGATAGGATAAAACAGTATCAATCGGCACTCGAGAATATGAACAACGAAGCAACAGAATATGTTCGTGGTATCCCTGTTGTAAAAACTTTTAATCAATCGGTCTTCTCTTTCGAGCGTTTCCATGGTGTGATAAATACTTATAAAAAATATGTTTCACAGTATGCATACAGAATGAGAATGCCGATGACGCTGTTTCAAGTTTTCCTTGCAAGCACACCAATATTTCTGGTACTTTCCTCTATCTTCATTATCACAGGCGAAAGCAATATGACCGACTTTTTCCTAAGCTTTTTCTTTTATTTAATTTTCACGCCGATAGCCTCGCTTATGATGATGAAAATCATGTGGGTTATGCAGCACTCAATGCTTGCCGGTGACGCTCTCGACCGTATCGACAGTTTACTGGGTGAAAAACCACTTACAAAACCAACCACTCCAAAATCGCCTAAAACTGCCGATGTTGAGATAGAAAATGTTTCTTTCACATACCCAAACACAGATAAAAAAGCTGTTAATGATGTGAGTATATGCATTCATCAGGGGCAGACTGTAGCCTTTGTCGGACCATCAGGCGGAGGAAAAACCACCCTTGCAACCCTTATCCCACGTTTTTGGGACGTGGACAGCGGAACCGTTAAAATCGGTGGTGTAGACGTCCGTGACATCGATAACACAGAGCTTATGAAAAATATCTCTTTTGTTTTTCAAAATACAAATCTTTACAAAGCAAGCATTTTGGAAAACCTGCGGGAGGGTAAACCAAATGCTACCATAGACGAGGTAAACAAGGCTCTCAAGGTTGCAAGATGCGAAGATATTATTGCAAAGTTGCCAGATGGGATCGACACTATTTACGGAACAAAAGGTGTGTATCTTTCGGGTGGGGAGGCACAAAGGATTGCGCTTGCAAGGGCGATACTACGCGATGCTCCGATTATCCTACTTGACGAAGCGACAGCCTTTACCGATCCCGAAAACGAGCATCAAATTCAACTTGCATTTAATGAGTTGACTAAAGGCAAAACTGTGCTTGTTATTGCTCACAGGCTCTCTACAATTAAGAACGCCGACTTAATTTATGTGATAGCAGATGGAAAGGTGACAGAACAGGGCAGCCATACTGAGCTTGTGGCAAAAGGCGGGCTGTATGAAAAAATGTGGACAGAGTACCAGAGCGCATTTATTTGGAATGAGGTGACTGCATAATGAAAAAGTATTTACAAAGAACATTTGCTCTGACTGAGCTCGGTGCAAGTGAACTACTAAAAGCAAGTATTATAACTGTATTTATCAATATTTCTATTATGGCTGTAAGCGGTATATCCTACTACTTTATACAGGACACACTTATACCAATTTTAGAAGGCGCTGCACCTATTTATACTGTTCTTACCTATGTAGCTTATGCAGTTTTTATCTTTATACTACTTACAATACTGTACTATTTTCAATATAATTTCTGCTACATCTCAGCCTATGAAGAAAGTGCAAACATGCGAATTTCTCTTGCGGAAACACTTCGCAACCTGCCACTCTCCTTCTTCGGCAAAAAGGATTTATCCGACCTTACCTCAACTATGATGGGTGATGTGACCATGATGGAAAATGCCTTTTCGCATTTTATCCCCGGGTTTATCGGCTCAATCATTTCAACCATAATTATGGGTATCGGTATGTTTGTGTTCGACTGGCGTTTAGCACTCTCCCTCACCTGGGTAATCCCCGTATCGTTTTTTATGTGTGTTGCCAGCAAAAAAATACAAGGCTATTTCCTATTAAAAACAAAGGCTATCCAGCTTACATATCTTGACAAAATACAGGAGTGCCTTGAGAATGTTAAGGATATTAAGGCAAACAATAGGGAAAATGCACATCTTTATATTATGGATTCACATTTTGACGAGCACGAAAAAGCGAGCATTAAAGCCGAATTTATCACAGGAACATTTGTGAATTTATCGCAGATGATACTAAAGGTCGGCATCGCCACAACTATGATAGTCGGTGTTACACTGCTTGCTACCGGCGAGGTAACGCTCTTAACCTTCCTTATATTTTTAATGATAGCATCAAGAATTTATGACCCACTTGCAGGCGCACTTGTAAACCTTGCCGGAATATTTATCTCGCTTAAAAGTGTTGAGCGCATGAAAGAATTTGAAACTACAAAAATACAAACCGGAAAAGAAAAAATGTCGCCAAAGGGCTATGATATTAACTTTGACAATGTAAAGTTCAGCTACGATACAAGCGAAACGGTGCTAGACGGCGTGTCGTTTACTGCGAAACAAGGCGAAGTAACAGCACTTGTCGGCCCGTCCGGTGGCGGCAAAAGCACAGCGATGAAACTCGCCGCAAGGTTTTGGGATATTGGCAGCGGTAAAATTTCCATAGGGGGTGAAAATGTCAACAATATCGAGCCTGAAACGCTACTTAAAGAAATTTCTATCGTGTTTCAAGATGTAACGCTGTTTAACAATACGGTTATGGAGAATAT
>CAYJOX010000071.1:0-8273 GCA_964371915.1 uncultured Oscillospiraceae bacterium | reverse complement strand
ATTATGAAGAACGATATGAACCACAAGATGGCAACAGCATTGTACTTACTATAGACGAAACGATACAGCATTATCTGGAAAAACATCTTGAATATGCTGTGATAGAGCATAACGTTGAGGCTAGGGGTGTAGGCATAGTTATGGATGTAAACACGGGTGCGATACTTGCCATGGCTACAAAAAACGACTTTGATCCAAACGATCCTTTTACTATACACGACCCACAGGTTGTTGCCGATATAGAGGAGCTACCGGAGGAAGAGCAGGAGGCGGCATATAGTACCGCACTTAACGAGCAGTGGCGTAATAAGGCGGTATCCGACCTGTATGAACCGGGCTCCGTTTTTAAACTTTTAACAGCATCGGCCGCTCTTGATTCCGGCTCTGCAACAACGGCAACGGATGCATACTACTGTGCCGGGCACACGGTAGTAGAGGGCCATACGATGAGATGTGCCGACACAGGTGGGCATGTGGGTAGCACTCAAACCTTTGCGCAGTCGCTCATAAATTCATGTAACGTAGCGTTTATCGCAATGGGTCTGGATATGGGTTCGCAAACCTTCTATGAGTATGTAGAGGCCTTTGGTATGACCGAGAAAACCGGAGTAGATATTGCCGGTGAAGCGCAAAGTATCTATTATACTGCAGCCGGCCTTGGAGATGTAGAGCTTGCGAGCACAAGTTTTGGTCAATCCATCAAGGTAACACCTATACAGATGATCACCATGATATCTACAATTGCGAATGGTGGGGAGCTTGTGCAACCACACCTTGTTGACAGGGTTCTTGATTCGCAGGGAAATATAGTAGAAACCCTAAGCCCTGATCCAAAGCGACAGATAATATCTGCTGAGGTATCTGATGAGATATTAGGCATGATGGAGATAGCCGTTGCCGGAGCCGAGGGATATAACTCACCCGGTAAGAACGCCTATGTGATGGGTTATCAGGTGGGCGGTAAAAGCGGAACATCCCAAAAGCTTGATGAGGATGGCGGTGAATCGTTACGAATCGCATCTTTCGGTGCCGTGGCACCGGTGGATGATCCTCAGATAGCGGTATTGATTGTTTTAGATGAGCCCAATAGCTCTAAATCGATACACGGTTACGGAGGAATTCTTGCGGCACCTGTAGTTGGTCTTGTTATCGGCGAAACCTTACCCTATCTTGGCATCGAGCCGGAGTACACCGAGGAAGAGCAGGCGATTGCAGAGATAATGCTTCAAAATGTGGAGGGGTTATCTACAACCGACGCACAGGTTGAGCTACAACAAAATGGATTTGCTTTTGAGGTGCAGGGCAGCGGCGATACGGTAATTAGCCAGTTCCCGGTTGCCGGAACTGTACTTGCAAGGGGATCAACAATTATTCTAAATACGGTAGATACATTAGAACCACAGCTTGCAACCGTTCCAAACGTTATTGGCTTTACCGAGACTGCCGCAACAAGAACATTAATTGCGGCCGGATTAAATGTAAAACGAACAGGAGCTACTGTGGAGGGCAATGTAGAGGTTGCAGAACAAAGTGTTGAGGCCGGAGAAAAGGTGCCGCTTGGCACACCTATAACGATAACACTACATGATTATTCTCTTGTTGATTAGGGGTGAGAATTGAAACTTAATAATCTTTTAAGTATTATAAATAATACAAACGACTATGGTGAAATAGAGATTACACACATTGCGCAGGATACGCGCAATGTTAAGCCCGGAGCACTTTTTGTTTGCATTGTAGGCCTAAGGTCGGATGGGCATAGCTATGCGAAGCAGGCGGTAGAAAAAGGTGCTGTGGCTGTAGTATGCCAAAAATCTGTAGGTGTTGATTGCGAAATAATAGTCGAGGATACCCGTATAGTATACTCGTTATTGTGCCGTGAGTTCTGGAATAACCCTAATAATAACCTAACAATGATAGCCGTTACCGGCACAAATGGAAAGACGACAGTAACAAACCTTATTAAACAAATTCTAGAAAAGTCCGGCAGTGAGGTGGGTTTGATAGGGACTATAAAAAATGAAATATGTGGAGTGGAGATACCGGCGAAATACACCACCCCTGATCCTTTCGAACTATATGCCCTTCTCGCACGGGCGGTTAAAGCGGGTTGTAAATATGTTGTTATGGAAGCAAGCAGTCAGGCGCTTGACCAGCTTAGACTATACGGCCTGCAGTTTAAGATAGGTGTGTTTACAAACCTGACACAGGATCATCTGGATTACCATAAGACCTTAGAAAACTACTTTTTGGCTAAGGCATCACTTTTTGAGCAGGTAGATTGTGCAATCCTAAATCTGGACGATGATTATGCTTTGAGAATTGCAGATAATTTTAAGGGTAGTGTAATAGGCTTCTCTATAAAGAATGATCAGGCACAGTTTAGGGCCAACTCTGTAGAACTATCTGCAACAGGAGTTTCGTTTAAGGTTAAACTTGGTGAGGATGACAGAGAGTGTTTTACCCCGATGCTTGGTGAATTTTCGGTATACAATGCCATAGCAGCAGCGGCTACTGCCAATACACTCGGGGTTGATAACGATACTACGATTAGCGCCCTCTTAAACAGCAAAGGTGTGTATGGGCGCAGTGAATTGCTTTTTGCAGGAGAATATAGTATAATATGTGACTATGCACATACTGCGGATGGGCTAAAGAGCTTTTTAAGTAGCATAAAACCTTTTGTTTCGGGGCGGCTTATTGTCTTGTTTGGCTGTGCGGGTGAGAGGGATGCCGAGAAAAGACCCGGCATGGGAAATGCTGTGGCGGATTATTGCGATTTTGCAGTAGTTACATCAGATAATCCAAGAAGTGAGGATGCAGACAAGATAATTTCTGATATTACACCAATTTTTGACAAAAGAGGCGTAAAATATATTGCACATGCAGACAGAAGGTATGCTATAAATTCTGCCCTATCAATGCTAAAAAAGAACGATGTGCTTGCACTTTGTGGCAAGGGGCACGAGGATTATCAGGTTGTAGATGGAATAACGCTTTACTTAAATGAACATAAAATAGTAGAGGAATTTGTAAAGGGGGTAAGCATTGGAGAAGATAAGGCTTGACAGGTTGACATTCGGAATAGGAAATATTTCCGATAACATTGCCTCTGAAGATATCTACGGAGTTGTCGTTGACTCTCGCAGTGTAGAGAAGGGTTATATTTTTGTTGCCATTAAGGGTGAAAATGTCGATGGACATGAGTATTCATGTCAGGCGTTAGATTCCGGTGCGGTTATAGTGGTTGTGGAGAGAGAGTTATCTACAATACCGAAAGACAGGCAACTTATAGTCAATAGCAGTCTGGATGCTATGATTGCGATGGGCAAAAACTATCGCGAATGTTATGGCGCAAAGATGGTTGGAGTAACCGGAAGTGTAGGCAAGACAACAACCAAAGAATTTATACACAGTGTCCTATCTTCCTTTGGTAAAACTTTAAAAAACGAAGGCAACCGCAACAATGAGATAGGCCTGCCGGAAACACTTTTTCATCTGAATGAAAGCTACGACTATGGCGTGCTGGAGATGGGCATGTCCGAAAAGGGAGATATTTTAAAGTTGACCGATGCAGTAAAACCGCATATTGGTGTAATAACAAACATTGGCTATGCACACATAGAACATCTTAAAACGAGGGAAAACATAAGGGATGCCAAACTAGAGATAGTAGAAGGGATTAGAGAAAACGGATCACTTATAATTAATGTCGATAACGATATGCTATGTAATATTAAGGTTAGAGATGATATTAATCTAATTTCGGTTGCTATAGACAATGCAGAGGCAGACATAGTCGCTACAGAGATATCTGCAACAGATTATGATACCAACTTTAATGTTATAAACAATAAAACCAAGGAGCACTTTGTAGCACAGATTCCGGCACTGGGCAAGCATAACGTATATAATGCATTGTCGGCATATGCGGTGGCATACATGCTAGGGCTTGATGGCGAGGTGGCGATAAAAGCACTCAAGAACTATCAGAGTTGCGGTATGAGGCAGAGAATTGTGCCACAGGAGGGGTTTGTGGTTATAGAGGACTGTTATAATGCAAATCCGGATTCTATGAGGGCGGCAATAGACACCCTTGCAGCCATTCCGGGTGTAAGCTATAGAATAGCAGTTTTAGGAGACATGTTAGAGCTTGGAGATATGTCTCAGGATGCGCATCGTGATATAGGAAAACACCTAATCGATAAAAACATTGATGCTGTTGTTGCTTTTGGAAACATGGCGGAGTATATTGCGCAGGAAGCACAAAAGGTTATCGGAGAAACAGCCTACACAAATGATAGGCTTGTTGCTATGGATTACCTCAATGACTACTATAAAGAGAACTGTGCTGTGTTGTTTAAAGCAAGCAGAGGGATGCAGCTTGAAGAGATAATGGAATTGTTTTACAGACAAAGGGGTTGATAAAATGATAATGCGATACCTGCTTTTAGTTACCGCGATAATATCACTTGCGGTAACCGGAATATCGGGATATTTCTTTATTCCTTTTTTAAGAAAGGTAAAGTATGGGCAGACAATAAAGGAGATAGGCCCTACTTGGCATAGCTCAAAACAGGGTACGCCCACTATGGGTGGCCTTATGTTTGTCCTTGGAATTATCATTGCATTGGCCGTTGCTGCCAGCACAATCTATTTTGGTGCCGAGAGTATGTTTTTAGAACTTTCGATGAAAAATATCCTTGATGTTGCCATAGCCTTAGGTGCCGCTATAGGGTTTGGCTTTATAGGCTTTATCGATGATTATATTAAGGTTGCCTTAAAGCGTAACCTCGGGCTTGTAGCCGGATTAAAAATCATACTGCAATTTGCAGTAGCAGCGCTGTTTATGTATGGGCTTTATCTTAATAATAGCCTACACACAACAATTATGATACCGTATTTTGGAGTGGTAGATCTATCATACTTCTTTTATATTGTTGCATTTCTTTTAATTATAGGAATTGTTAATGCGGTAAACCTTACCGATGGAATAGATGGGCTTGCACCGGCGGTAACGTTCATAGTCGCTATTGGATATGTAGCAATTTCTATACTTGTATATCAGTTCGCAACAGCTCTTTTCACTGCAGCTGTAGCGGGTGGTATGGTTGGGTTTTTACTCTGGAACTTTTACCCTGCAAAGGTGTTTATGGGAGATACGGGTAGCATGTTTTTAGGCGGAGTAGTAGCAACCACAGCCTTTTGTATAGGCCGCCCGGAAATTTTATTTATGATAGGTCTGCTATATATGATAGAGGCAGCCTCGGTGATGATTCAGGTAGGCTATTTTAAGATTACAAAGCGCATATATGGAAAGGGGAGGCGCATCTTTCGCATGTCCCCGATACATCACCATTTTGAGATGTTAGGCCTAACCGAGGTCAAAATTGTAGCTCTTTTTTGTTTTATAGCGTTAACAGGCACACTTGCGGCAATACTTTATATTGTTTTATACTAAATGTGAGGTGAGGTTTGGAAAAAAGTATAGGCTCGCGTGAGCGAATTAAAATAAGTGAGATAGACCTACCCTTTTTATCACTTGTCTTATTGATCCTATCTTTTGGGCTAATAATGCTGTATTCTGCAAGCTATGCAATAGCCTATTATGAGGAGGGGAATAGCAACCAATACATTGTTGAACAGCTTGTTTTTGCTGCGGTGGGAATAGTTGTAATGCTGGTTGCATCTCGTTTTGATTATCATCTGCTTAGGCCTTTTGCGACCATACTCTTTGTGGTAAGTACGGGGCTTCTGCTTGCCTGCTTTTTGTTTCCGGCGCAAAATGGTGTGCAAAGGTGGATAAGAATTGGCGCTATCGGAACCTTTCACCCGAGTGAGATTACTAAATTTGCCATCGTTTTGCTTTTTGCGCATTGGATTTCCAAATATCAGGATTCTATGCACACCTTTAAATACGGAGTTGCGCCCTATATATCTGTTCTTGCCCTAACAGGCTTTATAATGATTAATCAGCCCCACCTTTCCGGAACAGTTATTGTTCTTATGATTGGGGTTGTACTGATGTTTGTGGGTGGAACACATCTCAAATATTTTATATTTGCCGGAATTGGTGGGGTGTTAGGTCTTAGTGTTATGTTGGCGTTTATCGATGACCTGATTCCCTATGCGATGACCCGTATCGAGATATGGCAGGATCCGTTTATCGATCCACAGGGCTCATCCTATCAAACAATTCAAAGCATGCTCGCTATCGGTTCCGGTGGGATATTTGGTCTTGGCCTAGGAAACTCGAGGCAGAAGCACCTCTATCTTCCCGAGCCGCAAAATGATTTTATTTTTGCGGTTATATGTGAGGAACTAGGCTTTGTCGGTGCATTTTTTGTAATGTTCTTATTTATGCTGTTGCTAATACGTGGCATAATGATAGCCGTTAATGCAAGAGATAAATTTGGTGCACTGTTAGTTATCGGTATCATTACACAGGTTACCGGGCAGGCGTTACTAAATATAGCAGTTGCAACAAACACTATTCCAAACACCGGAATAAGCTTACCATTTTTCTCCTCGGGGGGAACATCGCTGTTGATGTCATTAGCCGAAATGGGGGTAGTGCTCTCGGTTTCAAGGCAGTCAAGACTTACTAAAAATTGAGGTAGCTATGAAAGATAATATTAAAATCTTAATAGCGGCCGGTGGTACAGCCGGCCACATTAACCCGGCTATTGCCATTGCAGGGTATATCATCGAACGACTTCCGGACGCAAAGATACTCTTTGTTGGGCGCAGTGATGGAATGGAGTACAATCTTGTACAAAAGGCAGGATATGATTTCACCTCTATAGAGGTGTACGGGTTTCAGCGCAAGGTTACGCTACAAAACATTAGGCGAAACACACAAGCAGCTTATTGCCTTATGCGCTCAATGCCTGCCGCTAAAACTATACTTAACGATTTTAAACCCGATCTTGTCATAGGGACCGGAGGTTATATCTGCGGGCCTATAATGAGGGTCGCACAGCGCATGAAGATAAAGACCGCAATACATGAGTCGAACAGCTACCCGGGTGTAACAAACCGGTTGCTTGCCAAAAAGTCGGATATTGTTTTTACGGTAAACGAGCAGGCTACCGAGGCACTTAAGGTGCCACATAAAACTATTATAAGTGGCAACCCGGTACGGCAAGAGATACTGTTACAGGATAGAGCAAAAAGCCGAGCGGCTATATCGGCGATGCCGGAGGATATGGTTATACTTTCTTTTGGTGGCTCGCTTGGGGCGGCAAAGATAAACGATGCGGTAGCCGGATTTATGAAACACTGCCACGAGAACAAGAAAAATTATAAGCACTACCACGCTACAGGTCGATACGGCAAGGAGACTTTTAAGGAGCTTGCCGAGGAGTATGGGTTTTCTCAGGATAGTAACATTCATATAAGAGAATATATCGATGATATGCCGACAATGCTATCTGCGGCCGATCTAATTATATCACGCTCCGGTGCAATAACTGTAAGTGAAATTGCGGCAGCAGGTCGGGCGTCTATACTTGTGCCATCGCCGAATGTTTCGGAAAATCACCAATATCATAATGCAATGTCACTTGCCCAAAAGGGTGCAGCAATCGTAATACTTGATAGTGATTTTAACCATGGAACGCTTATACAAACCGTAGAGGAACTTGTGTCAAATAGGCAAAAGCTTCACGATATGGGTTTAGCGGCAAAGGGTTGCTATATCCATGATGCACTTCCAAAAATATACCGATACATCGAAAAAATGTTTTAAACAACTATTAACAATATCTGCTTTTTTTGCATAGCATATACTGAAATACAAAAAAAGAGGTGTTGTTTTGGAAAAAATAGCGGTAAAAGGACAAAAAAACTTGTGCGGTAGGGTAGAGGTTCAGGGTGCTAAAAACAGTGTTTTACCTATACTCGCTGCATCGCTTATGACACAAGGTAGCTGTACGCTATCTAACTCTCCGAGGCTTTTAGATGTTTCAAACTGTGCACAGATAATGAAGAGGCTTAATGTAGACATTAGGTCGGAGGAGGATAAACTCGTTGTATCCAAAAGCCAGCGTATAGAAAGCAGTATCAGTAAAGAGCTGATGTCGTCTATGCGCTCGTCAATCTTCTTTTTAGCCCCACTTATAGCAACTACAGGAATAGCGGCAATATACCAGCCGGGGGGATGTGAGCTGGGCGGGCGGCCTATCGATTTGCACCTTGACGGATTATCAAACATGGGTGTAAACATTCGTCGAGTCGGAGAAAAGCTACTATGCTATGCCGAGAATGGGCTG
>CAYJOX010000070.1:4774-8274 GCA_964371915.1 uncultured Oscillospiraceae bacterium | reverse complement strand
GGTTTAACCAAAAGTCGATACAGCTGTTTAGTTCGCTCTTAACCCAACATTTTAGCGCTTTTATATCTTGCATATTAAATACCTCTTTCCACTATTACGTTATACATAGCTCTAGAGAACGGCCCCTGACTTTTTTTGTCAAAATGCATGTAATCTACGGTTGTTGGGGTTACATAATCGTTGGAATCTAAAAACTCACAGCCTAGTAGATCTGCCGTCTGTTTCAAAAGCTGTGGTAGCTTTTGAGATTTTTCGGCACATTCCGCACCCATTCTCCCACCGGATGGAGTGTTATAGATCTCGGCTCCTATAATTATCGGTGCCACTATGAGTATGCGTGCATTTTCCTTAAAAACGTCACAGCTACGTGCCTTTAGCACCAAACGCTCTACACCGAGCGCTATATTATCTGCGGTTGCCGAAAACCTCTGCTTGCAATCGTTAGTGCCGAGCATTATTACAAGCATATCCAGCGGGCTATGGCTTGCCAGCGCAACAGATAGGTGTGTAAACCCGTTAAGACCTTCAAACAGTGGATCATCAAACACCGTGGTACGCCCGCAAAGGCCCTCCTCTACAACCATATAGTCATCACCAAGAAGTTTTGCAAGCTTCATCGTCCAACGAAAGTCGTCGTCATATCTCGAACCGGTATCGGCATCTAGCCCCCATGTGTTTGAATCACCATAAAGTAGTATTCGCCTTTTATTCATATCATCCTCTATATTAAATATGTTTTGTAGAAAGCGATTTTGAGATATTCTTTTTAAAGCGTTCACACTCCTCGGGATATTTTAGGGTATATTCAGAGTAGAGGAGATCCAGTATAAACAGCTGTGCTATTTTGGCAGCTACCGAACCCATCTCCTGCGGGGGCTGAACGGAACCGCATAGCAAAACAATATCTGCCTGTAATGCACCGGGCGAGCGTGGGTAACGTGTAATAAGAATCGTCTTAACATTATTTCGCTTATTTATTGCTATTAACTCTACGAGTTCCCTCGTAGAACCGGAGTAGGAAAAGCATATTACAGCATCTGTCTGCCTTAAATTGCTTGCTACCGCCGCCTGAATATGGGAATCCAGCATTGCCATTACGTTATTGCGCACGGTAGAAAAGAGGTGTGCCGCCTCCTGAGCCATTATCATCGAGGCACCCTGGCCAACACATAGTATAGTGCCTGCCTGTGAAATTAACTCTACCGCCTTTGTAATCTCTATCGGATCGGCAAGAGAGAGTGATTCCTCGATGGTATCCTGATGATTGTTTTTCACATCCTCAAAACGCCTTCGAATATCGCATTTTTCATCTTCTCTATCCTGCCCCGTAGCAACATTTCTTCCGGAAGAGCTTGCTGCAAGCTCTAGCTTAAACGCATTGTACCCCTCACACTGTATCTTGCGACAAAATCTCGTAATTGTGGAATCGGCTACATCGCATGCCTTTGAAAACTCGGAAATAGACATAAATCGCACATCATTCCTGTTGGCAATTATATAATCTGCAACTCTTTTTTCCGCCTTTGTAAAATGGTAATACCTTATTGTAAGACGGTAAAATATATCTTTTTCCGGCATACTGTCTCCCTAAACTAAATTCATCGCATCCTTAATTGCGCCGGCAGCCTTAGCTGCTACCTGCCTACCGCTATCATCTAGCGCCGGCAAAGGCTTGCGAACATCCCCTATATCTATATTATAGGAAATGCGAATTACCTCCTTTGCCACTGCATATAGACTACTTGTACTACCAGCAAGTATGCCTATTATCTTTAACAGTTCATCCTGAAGTGCCATTGCACCCTTTATGTCATTATCGCAAAATTTGTTGTATAATGCAAGATAAAGTTTTGGCATTGTACCAAACGTTCCTCCGATACCGCCTATACTGCCGGCGGCAAGGCCGGATAGAAGCTGTTCGTCCGGGCCATTAAACACGGCTATTCCCTGTGCACGCCATAACGATATGTCCATTGTAGGCATAGAGGAGTTTTTAATACCTACGACATTTTTATTTTTTTTCATCTCGCTAAGCAACGCCGGTGTAAGCGCTACACCTGCAAGCTGTGGTATGTTATAGATGAAAAAATCGGTATCGGGAGCACCGCTACTAATATCGTTCCAGTAGCTTGCAATTGCGTGCTCCGGCAATCTAAAATAGATTGGCGGTATGGCGGCTATAGCATCGACTCCAAGGCTTTGAGCATGGGAGGCAAGCCCTACGCTATCCTTTGTATTGTTGCATGCTACATGTGCTATAATTTTAATTTCACTGCCAGCCTTCTCCTCCATTACAGCCTCTAATACCTGCCGGCGCTCTAAGGTATCCTGATAGATACATTCGCCGGAGGAGCCACCTACATAAAGGCCGTGCACCCCACTATCTATTAGATAACGAACATACTGCCTTGTGCGCTGTTTACTTATATTTCCGCTCTCATCATAACAGGCGTATAGAGCAGGATAGATCCCGCGATAGTTTGACATAATGCCTCCTTTTATATAGCTTTAAATTCTTTTATCCCTTTACTGCGCCCATGGTTATTCCCTTTGTAAAATATTTTTGGAAGATTAAAAATATTGTAATTATAGGAATAGCGGCAACTGCGGCACCGGCCATTATCATGCCAAAATCGGTAGAGGCCTCTGCCTGTAGCTTTGCAATACCGAGCGATATGGTTAGGTTATCCCTGCTGTTAAGCATAATTAACTGCATGAAATAATCGTTCCATGTTGAAATAAAGGTAAATATCGCAAGTGCACCTACACCCGGCTTTATCATCGGGAATACTATTCGTACAAATGTTAGCGTCTCTCCGGCACCGTCTATCCTTGCGGCCTCCAACATTTCGGTTGGAATACCCTCCGAGAACTGTTTCATTAGGAAAACACCAAAAGGCCACCCTACTATAGGTAGCATAACAGATGCTAGCGTATCATGAATGCCCATTATATTCATCTGCCGCAGTAACGGAATCAGTATAACCTGCTTTGGCAGTGCCATAGCAGCAACCATAAGGCCGAATATTAAAGCCTTACCGGGGAACCTTTTTTTAGCAATAGCATATCCACCCATAGAGGCGGCTATGCAGGTTAAAACCATTGCACCTACCGAAATAAATACGGTATTAAACAACCACCGTAGTGCAGGTTCTTCAAATAACCTAATATAGTTATCAAGGCTTGGTGCAAGTGGAATCCACTGCACATCCACCGAGTTTATCGCCGCCGCATCCTTAAGCGAGCCGGTGATAATCCAGTATAGTGGGAAGGTAAACAGCGCCGCAAGAATAACCATTAGTACGGAGCAAAAACTTCTATATAATGTTTTAGTATCTGAGTTTGCCATTATTTTGCCCCCTTTCCCGAACCGGCGAATCGGAACTGAATTACAGAAAATATTGCAATGATTACAGCAAGTATTATGCCCATTGCATTACCATAACCAAAGTCATCAACCTTAAACACATTGTAGTAGATATAATACATTATTGTCTGCG
>CAYJOX010000070.1:0-4764 GCA_964371915.1 uncultured Oscillospiraceae bacterium | reverse complement strand
GAGGTAAGTAGCTGTATAAGTGCAAAGCACTGAAAGCTATTTATAGTTGTAATTATTATGATGTATAATGTTGTTGGCATAATGCTTGGCCACTTTATCTTCCAAAACACCTGAAAATCGGTAGCACCATCAACCTCGGCGGCCTCGGTTAAGGAGCTATCTACATTGCCGAGTGCCGAAATATAAAGCACTATAGGTTGACCAATAGATGTTGTAAAGAGTATCAAGATGATACACCAGATAGCCGTACGATCATCACCCAGCCAGCTTATTCCGCGCTCTAATATCCCTGCCGAGGTAAGCACATTGTTTAAAAGGCCGGTGTACTGATTAAACATCCATTTCCAAACAACGGTAACCGCAACGGTTCCGGTAACAACCGGCAGATAGAAGATACAGCGGTATACTGCAAGCGGAATGTTGCCCATCTTATAGATTGCCGTACTCACCCATAGCGAGAATATCATTACTGCGGGTACACTTATAAATACTATTAAAAAGGTGTTAACTAATGCTCTTATAAAAACAGGATCGTTAAATGCCTTAATATAGTTGTGAAAACCTGCAAAGGTAAACTCGGTAGAGGAATAATGAAAAAAGCTGTTAAACAGTGCCGAAATCATAGGAAAGACTACAAACACCACAAAAAATATTAGTGCCGGAAATAAAAAAATATAGGCACAAACAGCTTCTTTTCTTGCTAAAACTTTGCTTTTATTTGATGCCTTTGCCGAGAGCAAATTGGACCTCATATCAAAAACCTCTTAAATATTTATTATTAAATAAAGCCCCGATTGAGTATAGTTAGAACTCGCACGGGGCTTATAAATAATATCTACTCTGCCATTGCTGTCTCTACCGTTGCGATGTAGTCATCTGTTGCTGTCTGTACATCTGTACCGGTGAATACCTGCTGTAGCATATTCCACCATGCAGTACGTTGCTCCGGCCATGCTGGTGCTACCTGATAGTATGCGCCGAGATTAGGTAGGAACGATGCATATACGCCCATTCTCTCCTCATTCTCTGTGCCTGCGTAAACATTGCCATAGGATGAACGTACCGGGAAGAAACCTGTAGCGGCTACGCTTATCGGGCCCTGTGTAGGATCATCTGCTAAAAACTCTATAAATGTTTTTGCTGCATCTATCTTAGCTTCGTCGCCGTTATCAAACACACCAAATCCCCAGATACCGCCCTGTAGCTCGGCAACGCCGTCATCGGATGGGAAGTTCATTGCGAAAGGTGTAAATGCTGCCTGCGATGCATATGTTGCCTCGTTAGCGGCATTCCAGGCAAGTGTTATTGCGCTTGTTCCGTTTGCGAACAGTTGTAGCTCGTCTGCCGCTGCAATACCGGCATCGTGTGTAATAGATCCATTTTCTACCATGTCAACAAGTAGGCTTAAACCCTGTACACCAAGCTCCTCGTTAATTGTGTAGGCTGTAAAATCTTCATTTGTGAAGGAGGCACCATATAGGTTAGTAACAAGTGCTCTTGTTCCCTGGTCGCCACCCTGACCACCGGTGTAGATGATTCCGGGAACAGCATGTCCGCTATCACGTACAGCTTCCATTGCAAGTACAAAGTCATCTGTTGTCCAGGAGCGTGTCTCCTCATCGATGTACTGTAGTGCACCGGCAGATTCGAACAGCTCATAGTTGATAGCCATGCAGTGTGTTGTCATAACCATCGGGTATTCGTAGTACTCACCACCCGGCGCCATACAGGCATCTAAAACAGCCTGTGAAACTGCGCTTATGTCTGAAACTGCCTCGTCATCAAATAAATCTGATAGGTCAACCATTAAACCTTTAGCACCCCAGTTAGCAACTAAACGCTCCGGGCCTTCCATGATTATATCGGGTGCGGTACCAGCCTCTATAGCGGCTGTAATCTGATCATCACCGGTTGTATAATCGAGTGTTTCTACGTTAACGGTAATGTCTGGATACATTGCATTAAAGGAATCTACAAACCCTTCAACCGTAGCGGCATCTCCAAAGGCGCCTATCGGGAATGTCCACATTGTAATCTCTGCAGCTTCTGCTGTATCCTGTGCATCATCGGCCGGTGCCTCTGATGTAGTATCAGGTGCAGGATCGGCTGTTTCCTCGGCGGGCGCTCCGCATGAGGTGAAAACAAATGTAGCCATTACTAACGATAGAAATAATGCCAATAATCTTCTCATTTCTTTTCCTCCTAAAAGTTTTTATTAATACAGATTATTTTGTTAATCTTGCATATATATTAACACTCAGCTAAATCAAAGTCAATAGTATTTTGAAAAATGTTTTCTTTTTGTAACAAATATAGAAAATTATTTCCATCCCCCGTTACATCTACAGTATATTTTATGTCTATACAATAACAAAATATGATATTTAAAAATATAGTTTGTATTAAAAACTCTTGACAAATGTTTTCTTGTTTAGTATATTAGTAATTACTGATATACTAATTTGGAGTGAGTATGAAGAAAAAAAGATATGCAACCATAGGTGATTATTGTGTAGCCTGTGGATCCTGCGTGAAAATATGCCCATTTGGTGCAATAACAATAAAAAATGGCATTAAGGCAAGTGTGGACGAAAAAAGGTGTGTAGGATGCGGGAAATGTGGCAGAGTATGCCCGGCATCTGTGATAGAAATAATTGTAATAGAGGTAGACAATGAAGGCTAAAAAATGGTACGATTACCTATGGGTTATAGAGATATTATATTTTGTATTGGGATTTTTCAATATACTTTTTGCATGGCTGGGCATGATCTTCTTTCTTACACCGTTAATCACCGCAATAGCTACCGGCAATAAAGGTTACTGCCATAATTTTTGCGGCAGAGGGCAGCTTTTTTCAGTTTTAGGGGCAAGGTTTTCCCTAGATAGGCCCCTCCCTAAATTTGTTAGAACAAAAATTTTTAGGTATGGCTTTTTAACCTTTTTCATGATAATGTTTATAAATATGGTGCTTACAACCTATCTGGTTTTTGTGGGCACTGCAAGCCTATCGGAGGTTGTAACGCTGTTTTGGACATTTAGGCTACCATGGGAATTTGCTAATGTCACCAACGCCCCTGCATGGATTACACAGTATGCATTTGGCTTTTACAGTATAATGCTCACATCAAATATACTGGGAATCTTAACGATGGTGTTTTTTAAACCTCGTGGATTTTGTGTTTATTGCCCTATGGGCACGATGACCCAGGGTATTTGCGCATTAAAAAACAAAGGAGATATCTATGGCAGAGATAAATGAAAAGGCAAAAGAAATAGCAGATCTATTAAAGCTTATTGCAAACGAAAACAGGCTATTAATTTTATGTGAGCTTTCAAAAGAACCCCAGACGGTGAGCACCTTGCTTAAGAAGTTAAATATCACACAATCCGGGCTATCGCAACATCTTGCACTCCTAAAAGCAAACGGAATACTCGATTATGATAAAAAAGCTCAAAAAATAACATATAACGTAAAGGATGATAGGATTTTAGCGTTATTGGCTACAATAAAAGAAACAACTAGCTATAAAAGGCGGTATCATCTAGATGACACCGCCTTTTATAGTTTTAAAACCTAATTATTTAGCTAAAAAATATCCATCCACCACAGATAGGTAGTGATGACATGCCGCCGCCTCTTGCGTTAAATATTCCCATAATTCTAAAAACAAATAAAACTATAGAGAAGATACCGTAGGCAATCCAGCCAAGAAAAGGTATTATTAGCATGAGCATCGATACCATTGTTAGCACATCAAGCGCAAGCCCTTGGTTAGCATGGTGCCTTACAAAGGGTGATGTACCGTTTGCCACAAGTGCGACAAGGTAAAAGATAGGCCCAAGGTAGCAGATTGCACCAAGCCCGGTATCCGGGTTACCCTGTTGTACCGGTGGGGTGTAGTAGTTCTGGTTCGGCTGTTGGTACTGATAGTTTTGATCCGGCTGTTGCTGGTAGGCATCCTGCCCGGGTTGTTGATAATATCCGGTTTGTTGCTGTTGAGTATAGCCTTGATCCGGAGTAGTGCCACCATACTGCTGGCCGTAGTTATTGTTCTGATCCATAAATACTCTCCCTTTATAATATTTAATTTTACAATCACATAGAGTATCGCAATATTTATATTAATATCCACAATATTCTACAATGATATTGTACCAATAAAATATATTAAATGCAAGCATAATTGATGCAATGGTTCATTTAAATATTTACCCCTGTATTTCCTAATCTTACTCTTCAAAAATATGTGCTACCGGCGAAAAATCCACTATATTAGTGTCATATATAGCGAGATATGCACCTTCTGGCATATGCGAAAGCGGGCTAACATCTGTTATCGGTGAATCCCCTAACACCACATCGGTAAGCCCAGGGTGGCCGGCAAGGGCAGAGATATCTGTAACGGCCGTTCCTCTAAGGTCGAAGTAGGTTAGGCTTTGCAGCTCTGCTAATGCAGATATATCGTTAAGGGTGCGCACCTCCTCGAGGTGAAGACTAGATAGGTTTTTAGTGCCTTGTAAGCCGTTAAGTGTAACTATTTTAGTTTCGGATAGGTCTAAATCTTTAAGGTTTTCAAGTGCAGATAGGGCTGTTACATCGGCTACATCATTTTCGCTAACTGTAAGCCATGTTAGATTTGTAAGCCCACTAAGTGCTGTTATATCTATTATTTTGTTATCATACAGATGCAGTGTGTCTAGCCCTGTGAGCGAGCTTAGTGGGGATAGATCTGCAATTTCATTTTCTGCAAGGTTAAGATATT
>CAYJOX010000069.1:5552-8471 GCA_964371915.1 uncultured Oscillospiraceae bacterium | reverse complement strand
TTTGTTATCGGTGCTTTGAACAGACTGTACCGCCTCTAACAACAATTTTATAATTGCTTCATAGTTTTGTTCTGCCATAGGCTTTACCCTTTCTCTGTATTTGAAAAGGCCTTAATCATTGCCTTTAACTGCTCTAAATCAAGCGGTATATCGGTGCTTGATACACCACTTAAGGTGTTAGTATGTGGAACGCTTGCCGTATGTACACACTCCTCTTTGTCAGCATTGCCAACATAATCGGAAGGCGAAAGATAGGTTTTAGTAGAGGTGTTAACCGGATTTACTACCGGTACAGAAGAAGGTGTAAACTTAACCTCTGATACGCTATTCAGTTCGGGATAGTTAAAGGTTGGGTCATCCTGTGCAAGAGTTGTACAATCCATCAAGCCGTATGCAACACGCTTTTTGTTTATCAGATGAAGCGGTGTGACGTTTTCCGAAATTGAACTTCCACCCCATGTTCCACATCCGAGTGTAAATGATGGCATCAAACCTGTGCTAGCCCCGGTGCCACCCTGTGCACTACCGGTATTTACCATTATTCTTGATGCAGGTTTTCTTGTGAATTCCAGAACTACATTCCTATCCTCTGTGTGTAGGCTCATGGTATGGCCTATACCGTTTTGTAATAGTTTAATGCTTAGATCACAGGCCTCCTGCCAATTTTTAACAACGTAAAAACCTAAAACGGTGGTTAGCTTTTCGTAGGATAGAGAGTAACCTTTGCCTACACCACCCTGCTCGCCTATAAGAACCTTTGTACCCTGTGGCACATTAAAACCTGCGGCATCGGCAATATACTGTGCGGCCTTGCCTACAAACTTACCGTTCATTGTGTGGCCATCTGCCTTAAAGAGTAGCTTTACAACCTTTGCCGTCTCCTCGGCCGACATAAAATATCCGCCCTGGCGCTTAAACTCGGATACGACTGCATCCTTATTGCATTCCTCACACACTATCGCCTGCTCCGATGCGCAGATTGTACCATAATCAAATGTCTTGCTTGCAAGTATGTTTTTTACAGCCCGTGGTACATCGGCTGTTCTCTCGATATATGCCGGTGAATTACCTGCCCCCACCCCGAGAGCCGGCTTGCCGGAGCTATAGGCGGCCTTAACCATACCCGGGCCACCTGTTGCGATGATCATCTTAACTTCATCACACTTCATTAGCTCGTTCGTAGCGCACATGGTAGGCATTGTAACACATCCAACTATGTTAGCGGGAGCACCTGCCGCTACCGCTGCCTGAAGCATAATCTCTGCCGCCTTGATCGTGCATTTTGCGGCCGAAGGATGGGGAGAAAACACAATCGCATTGCGTGATTTAACTGCAATAATAGCCTTAAATATAGTAGTGGATGTAGGGTTTGTTGAGGGGATTATTCCCATTAATAGCCCTACCGGTTCTGCTACCGTTATAATACGGTTAACTGTATCTTCATCAATTATACCTACGGTCTTCATCTCTTTAATGCTATCATATAACTTTACCGAGGCAAGGTGGTTTTTATAGGTTTTATCCTGTACATTACCAAAACCAGTCTCCTCTACAGCCATCCTAGCAAGCATTACAGCGTTAGCCCTTGCTGCTTCTACCATGCTACAGACAATCCTCTCCACCTGACCTTCGCTGTAGCTTGCAATAGTTTCGGTTGCAATATTTCCTAATCGGGCCAGATCACGTGCCTGCTGGATCGATTGTAGATCATAGTCCATATTTCCCATTTTAACTCCTCCTGTTTAATATTATTGATGTAGAATATCATCTGTTTTTATAATAGCGTTCAAACTCTGCTAGTAGGCGTGATTTATTGGATTTTGCAAGTTCTCGGCCGTTAATTCCAAAATTATCTATACATCTTGCAAGTGTTCTTAACTCCACTACCTTTACCCCGTCTAAGAGCTGTAGAGTTTTTTCAATACCATTTTGTTTTATAGAGGATTCAAGTTCATCTCTATTTGTTGGCACCTTGTCAACATATATAGTTTGTACTAGATCATTTTTAGCTGTTGCCTTCACCGCAGTTTTTGTTATAGTTGCGGTAGGCAAGGCTTGCGCAGGCTCATCCTTTGGTTTGTCCCCGTTGCACTCCTTGTCATCGGGAGTGTGTGGCCAATCTTCGTTGCTAGAAGGCCCGATAATACTCGAAATGTTGTCAATCGGACGTGCGATCACATGCTTTGAGACAAGCAACCCTTCCCCAAGTTTATTGATTGCCGCCGCCGCCGCATCCACCGATGCCTGTACGGCTGCTACATCCCCTGTAACAGTAATAGTTACATTACCACCACCGACTATTGTCTTTTCCAGAAGACTTACATCGGCCACCTTTAGCATTACATCGGCTCCTTCAATAGCACCGATAAGGCCAAAAGTTTCTATCATTCCGAGCGCGTCCATCATTAGCCTCCTTAAATTATCTTTGTTTACTTAGTAGAATAAAATATCTTTACCTTACCGTGTGAGCTAAAATTCAGATGTGTTGCTTTTTTAAACGACAATACATCTCCGGAAACGGCACTGTAATTTTTACCATTACACTCTACATCGAGAGTGCCCTCAATAATATAAAAAACTTCTTCACAGGAAGTATCCCATCTAAAGCTAGAATCCTCAATCGTCATAAAACCGGAATTTTTCGAAGAGCCACCCTTTGCCCCGACAAGCTCGCAACAGTGAACTTTATTTGACTGATTGCCGGTATCGATAAGTTCGTACCTTGCTGTATTGCCACGAATAAGCTTTATTCGGCCATCTTCGTCCCCTTCAGAGATATATGGCACATTTAACGTCTGCGCCAAAACAGACAATATTTCTTCTGCGCCGTTACTTTTTATTAAACTACACAGAGAGCGGTAGATAAGCTCCGAATCTAAAGTAGCTGCACTATCTGCAGTAGAGACGCTGGGTTCGTCA
>CAYJOX010000069.1:0-5542 GCA_964371915.1 uncultured Oscillospiraceae bacterium | reverse complement strand
TGCCATATCACGGGCGGACGGAGTAACCAATGTGTTTTTATCAAGATAGATTACCTTATTACCCGCTGCAACGGCCGCCGTAATATCTGCAGCACAAATTAATTTCTTCAACTTAATCACCTCGTAAGCGTTTTATTATAATAGGCTATCAACTAATTGTTTTGATGGTGAGGGAATTACCTCTGCATTTACAATCAACCCTTTTCCCTTTGCTATTGCAAGGCCTGCCTCTGTTCCGGCTTTTACTGCGGCAACATCACCTGTATAGGTGAAATAAGATTTACCGCCAAGCCCGTTTCCAAGCCGCAACTCTATCGGTTCAATATCGGCGGTTTTTAATATCTGGTCGGCAGATACTATCATTGTGGCTAGTGAGAAAGATTCCATTATGCCTAAAGCCTCAATAGTATCCGGCATTGTAGCACAGGTGATTGAAGGGAAAATCCGTCTATCTACATTTGGGATAATAATGGAGTCGACATAAAATTCCTCTGCCAATGCCTCCCCTACCTTAACAGAGTTTTCAACTGCGGAAACATCGCCGTGTATTATGGCAATATATTTACCGGGGCAGGTAGAGGCTACCGTAACCACCTCTACATCAGCCGTTTTAAGCATCTGATCTGCCGCATATATTCCTCTTGCTATACTGTTGAACTCGACCATTCCTATTGCAATAATCATATAGAGTCTCTCCTTATCTCAATATGGCTGTCGGTAATTGATACAACTACACCGTCTATGCTTGCATGAATAGTGGCCCCGAGGCTTCCCTGCGGTATCTCCCCTATCATGTCTCCACCTTTAACCTTTTGGCCTACCGTCACTATCGGCTTTGCCGGTGCACCCACATGCTGCCTTGTTGCGATTAATACGCTATCCGGTAACACTGTGTCCTCTGCCATAGGTGCCGGTGCATCATATCTTAAAAGCCCTAACCTTGCTATCAAACGTTTACTTGGAAGCTTTCTGTATTCACGCATAGAACGGGGAATATACTCTTTTTTATCGGTAGTATAGCGGATATTTTCTGCCCTCATTATATCCTTGAAATAGCCGTTTGCCATCCTTGGGAAAAGGTTTGCCGGGCAGGAAAACAGCTCACATAGATTACAATCACAGCACAGCAGCGCGGCCTTTTGAGATTCTACATCATCCAACATGTAGTTCATAGATAGCATGGATCTGTGTGGTTGTATGTTATGCCCCAATAGATATCTTGGACATAGGTCGGTACACATACGGCACTGCTCACAGGTTGCCCTGTTTACCCGTTGTGCCTGTTGTGGTTTAGCACTTTTTTTAGCCACTAAAGGATGATCCTTTTTAAGTATAACAAAACCCTTATTCTTTTTTGTTATACTACCGTTTATATCGGCAAGCATCGGCCCCATCATCGGGCCACCATCAATAATTGCATAATCACTAAAATCTGTTATGCCACTAAGTGCAATAACATCAGCAATCTTCACCCCTATAGGCACCTTGACGGTGATACGTTTTGGAATATCTCCTGCAAGCGTAATAAACTTTTCGGTAACAGCCCTACCCTGCATTGCGTTATAGATGTTTAATGCCGTTTCGGAGTTTACGACAACACAGCCCACATGAAGCGGAAGCCCTGCCTCCGGTACGACCCTACCGGTAAGCTCATAAACCAAAACCTGCTCATCACCTGCGGGGTAGATATCATCAAGCTCCCCTATCTTAACATAGTCTGCAAGTTTTAAGGAGTTAATTCTTTCCTGTAATAAATCTATTACCTTACGGTGCTTATATTTAATGCCTATTATTGCCTGTTTAGCCTTTACCTGTACACCGGCGGCGGCAAAGCCCTGAATAATCTCATCTGGGAAGATTGCCATAAGCTGTTGGTCAACACGAAGCAACGGCTCGCATTCGGCACCGTTTAAAAGTATAAACTCTGCCTCTGCCGTAAGTTTAGCATGGGTTGGAAAGCCAGCACCACCTGCCCCGACAATTCCACTATTTTTTACCACCTCGGTTATATTCATCTACAAACCCTCTTTACTACTCAAAGTCACAGTCTTGATCAATAATTCCTACAACTACCGCATCTACCGGTATGTTATCATCCCCGAGCATTCTTCTTGCCGAGGAGCCGGTTGTAATAATAACCCTATCCCCAATTCCGGCGCTTATGGTATCAACCACAATGATGCGCTGCCCTACGTTACTGCCTCCGCCTATTATTTCTGCCTGCATAAGCTTTAAGCCGTGCAGGGAATCCACCTTTCTTGTTGACCAGATATTGTCAACCAATTTAGCCGTTAACATTGTATCTACCTTCCTCTCCCTGCCTCTTTATCTCCTTTAACGCATCCTCTACCGATGCGGTATCACCAAATATTGCTAAGAGTATCATATTTTGTGGGCAGCTCCCCTTAATATCAAACACCGTTACCCCTACGGCCTTTTCGGCTATATCGGCGGCAACAATCATCTCTATCATCCTACCCTGTACAAGACCGATAGTATCAAACACCTGTGGATGTTCCTCTGCCCTTGCTCCGGTGCGCCGCATAAGTATATCAATCGTACCCCTAGAGGGTGATTTTATTATCTTTACATCCATAATTATCAGTCCTTTTAATCCATCTGTGAACAACAAAGCGCTATTCCGAGCGGCGTTACAAACATTGGGTTTCGTGGTTTATGGGTATAGATACCCGTCTGCCTTTCAACTATTTTTTCTATAGTGTTAAAGCAGGCGGTGCCGCCAACCAACGATATTTCCTCGACATTAAATGCTTTTACGTGATTACTTATGATACTGGATACTTTATCGATAACAGGTGAGACGGTAGATAGAAGCTCTGAATGATTTTTTTCATCCCTCTTAAAAAGCTCAGCCTCCTCATATGTTTTATTGTAAGCCCCTGCAATAACCAACGAAAAGTGTGTGCCACCGGTAGCCTCATCCGCTACATATACAACCTTGCCATCCTCAAATATTGATATGCCTGTCGTGCCGCCCCCAATATCCACAACCGCCCCGTTCTTCATCTGCAAAACAGCATTTGCCGCAGTCGATTCATCTAGTAGCATTGTTAGGTTAAAGCCGGCACCCTGTACAACATTTTTAACCGCCCCGCCATCGATGGCATCGGTACCGGGCGGTATTGCCGCAGCTGCATATTCCAGTGTTACACCTAACTTACCCTCAAGCTCCTCTTTTAGCTCACGCACTATATCAACAGCGCCGATGTAATCAACAACCATGCCATCCCTTACAACATCGGCATATCGATATGCCCCGGCAACAGGCTGTTTATCCTTATCTAAAACGGCTATAACCACACATGCAGTGCCAAGGTCTACCCCTGTGTAGTATATTTCGGATTTAGATTTTTTAGGCTTTTTTATAACCGCCTCAAAATCCGATATCAAGCCGTCACAATAGCCAAAGCTTAACCGTTCTTTCTGCACTTGTCCCCCCCGAGTATTCTGCATATCTCCTGTGAAAGTAGGCCGGAGCAGATTTTTAGCTTGTTAAAAATACGCCTTCTTAAAACTTCGTCGTCGATTAACTTTTCAAGCTCAGACGAAAGGTGCACCGTATCTGAATATAGTGTTGCCAAAAGTGGGATAAGCTCCCTTTCGGTGGTGGATGCTGCCTTATCGGTGAGCGATACCCCGCTAAGTTCCGCTATTCTTGTATATATGCTGTATAACTCTAGGTATACATTACCGGGCTTGCCATCATCAAACGCTAAAAGAAAAGCTGTACCGAGCGCAGTAAGTTGCTTTTTAAATGGAGCATTCGTTGTGATACCACAGCCTAACGAGCTACCGGAAATATAGGGGTCGCTCTTGTTATACATATTAAAGCCCAAATCAATAAGATATTGCCGAGCTCCGGGTGTAAGGCGCTCGCCCTCCACCGGTGTGTAGTTTGTAAAGGGATTTTGTTTATATAACTCCCTCAAATTTGCTTCGGTAATAAATTTCATCTAAAAGCCCTTATATGATTCTTAATCGTTTTAAATGTTGTTTTAGCTCTTCGGTGCCAAGGTTGTTTTTGGTGTTTATCATAAAATATGGTGGTTGTAGGTCGCAAGCTTTAAGCTGTTGCTCACATCGCCCTCGGTTTTGTATCTCTTTATCGGCATTGGTTATTACTCCAAATTTATTTTCGCACATCAGTGCGTTTACAAAACCATGAGAGTATACAACCTTTGGGTTAGCTTGATCTACTAACACCAGCACACAGGAGGCATCCTGTGATATGGTAATTACATGCCTGTTGTAGTCTCTGTTCTCGAGGTACGCCGCAGGTATATCTACCGTCTTATCGGTATAGATAACATCCTGCCGCCTTTTAGGAGGTTCGTCTACCCCGTTTATCAGGTTAACAAGGCTTGTTTTACCAACCCTTTCGGCCCCTATTACCATTACCCTGCGCTTTCTCATGTCTTGGTAACATCTACGGTAGTAAAGCCGAGTACCTTTCTAAAGGTATCGATAACAGCCTGTAGTGATGTTTCTACACTCTGTACATCGCCCGAGATAACGACCGAGCCTGTAAATCTATCTAAAAATCCAATCTCAACATTTGCTGTCTTGGTTGCGATATCTGCGGCTATAATTGCAGTTTCTGTAGGTGTTAGGGTAAGTATTCCGATAGCACCGGCCTCGTCCAGCCCTAACCGCTCATAGATATCACCTGTCGGGGCGGCAATAACATGGGCAATTGTCACCTGTTTCCCAGGGACAGATTCCTGAATAACCCTCTGTAGATCCTTTGAGCAGATATTGTCCATTATTATCACCTCCTTTAATGTCTGATAACCATAACCGGAAAGTCGTAAGATTTAATCCACCCCTCTACCCTACTTAGGTCTGCATCGTTAAGGCTTGGGTCGCCTGTTACAGTATATTCCTTGCCAAGCTGTGCATACTTATTTATTCCCAGCTTGTGATAGGGTAAAAGATGTATTCCTTCAAAGTTTTTGGCGTTCTTATAGGGCATCAAGAATTCAATAGCCCCCCGTATCTCCTCTTCGCTGTCGTTAATTCCCTTTAACAGCGGCATTCGGACAAGAACTTTATACCTTTTTTGCAGTAGCTCCTGTAGATTTTCAAGAATAATTTCGTTTCTTACACCGGTTAACTTTAGGTGTTTTTCCGGTATAATATTCTTAAGATCAAAGAGGAATAAATCCACAAATTCTGCAATCTTTAAAATGGTCTCTTTCTTTGCATATCCACAGGTTTCTATAGCGGTATGAATAGAGCTTTGTTTACAGGCCATAAGTAGGCTAAGTGCCGCCTCAGGTTGCATCAAAACCTCTCCCCCCCCAACTGTGCCACCACCCCCTGATTGCTCATAAAATGGCCTATCCTCCTCGATATAACTCATCAGTTCGGATATACCGGCCTTCTCTCCGGCCAATGACAGGGCTGAATAGTGACATGCATCTACACAGGCGCCGCAGGCAATGCAGTTAATGCTTCGGTCTACAATATGGTTCCCGGTTGCATCTATTCTGTGAATACGTTGCGGACATACATTAACACA
>CAYJOX010000068.1:6835-8685 GCA_964371915.1 uncultured Oscillospiraceae bacterium | reverse complement strand
GCCATATTTTTGGCTTTGATGATTATCGAGGGAATTATAATTTATAACCTTGATAGCTACCGCCACAATAGTATGTATATCTTTTTACTACCCTGTATCTTCTTTCTTTTTGAGCTACTTACAAGCTTTAAAGGTAGGCGACTTAAACAACTTCAAAACATCACCCTAATAGTCTATATCATCCACCCGATGATGATAGTTGTAGTAAGGCTGTTTGCCAGGCCGGTTGGGCTATGGGATGTTTTGGTGCAAAACAGCGTCGTCCATTATCTTGTTGTCACGATGCTATCCTTTATCTTTGCATCGGCAACAACCAGTCTGTTTTACAGGCATCTGAAAAAAGATAGCCCACACACCAACGACAGAAGCTGGATTGAGATCGACCTTAACAACCTACGCCACAACCTACAACAGATAAAATCCATAATGCACAGCGGCTGCGAACTTATGGCGGTTGTAAAGGCGGAGGGTTACGGACACGGCGCATTTATGGTAGCCACAGAGCTTAACCGTTTAGGCGTTAACTCCTTTTGTGTATCAACCCTAAGCGAGGCGGTTAGGCTACGCCGCTTTGGCATAAAGGGAGAGATACTTATACTTGCCTTTACACACCCATCCCATGCAGGAACACTAAAAAAATATGACCTTACACAGACCTTAATTGATTACGACTATGCCTGCGAGCTAAACAGAATGGGGCATAGTGTTAAGGCACAGCTTAAGGTCGACACCGGAATGCACCGACTGGGCTATGACCATAGCAATATACAAAATCTTAAACGTACCTTTGATATGAGAAATCTTAAGATTACCGGCATCTACTCCCACCTATGTGATTCCACCAGCCTAAACGGCGAGGCGGTAGCATATAGCCATCTACAGATAGAGCGGTTTAACACGGTAGTTTCACAGCTAAAAAACGGCAGGATATCTATTCCCAAAACACACCTTCAAAGCAGTTACGGCCTTGTCAACTACCCCGAATTACAGTATGATTGCGCAAGGGTAGGGCTTTTTCTTTACGGTGTTAAAGGTTCTGAAACTGACGATTGTAGGTTAGATATAGACCTAAAGCCGGTATTGTCACTAAGGTCTCAGGTGGTATTGATGCGTAGTGTAGCAAAGGGAGAACCTGTTGGTTATGGGCAGGCTTTTGTAGCAAAGAGGGACAGCCGGATAGCAATGCTACCTATAGGGTATGGAGATGGCCTGCCAAGGAACCTTTCGGATGGCATTGCAAGCGTACTTATCAACGGGCAGGCGGCACCGATAATCGGGCGGATATGCATGGGGCAGCTTGCGGTTGATGTAACAGATATAGCTTTTGTGGCTACAGGCGATATTGCAACTATTATCGGTAATGATTCGAAGCAGACTATCGCCGCACAGGAGGTTGCCGATAGCTATGGTAGCATAACGAACGAGCTTCTATGCCGATTGGGTTCAAGGCTTAACATAGTCAGGGTTTAGATTTGCATCTTGAAACTTTTCCTGTTTTGCTGTAAAATATAGTAACCTACAAAAAAGGGCAACTATGAATTTATGATCTACACAGATAAAACATGTTTTGTATTCGCCGCAGGCGATTACAGCAACCTTATAATAGACAAAAAACAGCTAGAGGGTGGTTATGTTATAGCCGCCGATGGGGGTTATGCCTATCTACAGCAGATGGGGGTAGCTCCCCAGCTTGTCGTGGGAGATTTTGACTCACTTAGCTACACCCCCACAGATGTCGAGGTAATAAAACATCCTGTAGAGAAGGATGATACCGACATGATGTTGGCCATCGACGAGGGGTTTAAGCGCGGCTACAACCGCTTTATAATATATGGTGGGCTTGGCGGCAG
>CAYJOX010000068.1:0-6825 GCA_964371915.1 uncultured Oscillospiraceae bacterium | reverse complement strand
ACACCCTTGCAAACATACAGGTTTTAACCGATATCTCAAACAGAGGGGGCATAGGCTATCTGTGTGGCGGGGAGATAACCGTAACCACAGTGGCGAGTGCCATACATTTTACAGAGTATTGCACCGGCACTATCTCACTTTTCTGTATTGGGGAGAGTGCAAGAGGCGTAACAATTAAAGGTTTAAAATACGAGATATCCGATACAGAGCTTTGCAGCAGTGTTCCGCTTGGTGTAAGTAACGAATTTATCGGTAAAAAGGCAAGTATTTCGGTAAAGAGCGGCCTGATTATAGCTATATTTAGTAGTAGTATAACACCACAAAGTTTCACCATCGCACCATGAGGGCAGTATGAGCAACCTTTACAAACAGATTTATAGCATTGTAAAATCCATACCACCCGGCAGGGTAACAACCTACGGGCAGATTGCTGCAATGACAGGCAACTACAGGCGAAGTAGAGTAGTAGGCTTTGCCATGGCAGGGTGTAGGGATAGCAGTGTGCCCTGCCACAGGGTGGTGCGCTCCGACGGTAGACTGGCAAAAAATTTCGGGATTGCCGGCGCAGAGCTTCAAAGGGCACTGTTGGAGGCCGAGGGAGTTAAGGTAACCAGCAAGAACACTATCGATCTAAAAACGTTTAGTTGGGAGCAGATTTAATGATAAAGGTTTTAATGGTATGCCACGGTAATATCTGCCGTAGCACAATGGCGGAGTTTGTTTTAAAAGATATGGTTAAAAAGCTGGGGCGAGAGGGCGAATTTGTGATAGAATCTGCCGGTACCAGCGCAGAAGAACAGGGTAACGACACCCACTATGGAACAAGGCAGAAGCTAACCGAGGTGGGAATACCATTTACAAGAAGAAGGGCTCGCCGGCTCACAAGGGCAGATTATGATAAATTTGATTATTTAATATGCATGGATAAAAACAATGTGCGCAATCTTCTTAGAATTATTGATGCCGACACTCAAAACAAGGTGAGCCTTCTGCTGGAGTTTGCAGGCATAAACAGGGATATAGCCGACCCATGGTATTCAGGAAACTTTGATGAAACATACGAAGATGTGGTACGAGGATGCCGTGCCCTTTTAGAGGTGATTTAATATGGCAAACATAACCTATGTGGAGATTGATTCCAAACTTGCAAAAGCCCATCCCGAGATAAAGGAACTTTATACTACTGCATTTCCAGCACAGGAAAGAATCCCCTTTTTTTACCTTATTAACAGATGCAAACTACCCGATATTAAGTTTTACGCCTTTTATGATGATGGGAATTTTATCGGAATAAGTTATCTTTTTGGCCGCAACCTTAAAACATATATTCATTACCTTGCCATAGCGCAAGATATGCGCGGCAGTGGGTATGGCGGTAAAATATTAAGCTTGATTAAGAATTTATATAGTAAAAACACTGTCTTTCTAAGCATCGAAGAGATATCTCCAAAATATGAAGATAATGTTGTACGGGCAAGCCGGTTAAGGTTCTACGAAAAAAACGGTTTCATAGTTAATGATTTTAACATAAAGGAGTTTGGAATGACATTCCATATCCTCTCCGCCAATGGTGTGGCAACACCGGCCGACTATATAGATACCATGACTCTATTTGCAGCTAGGCCGTTCACTCTGCTTTGTAAATTAAACCTTATAAAGACCTGTTTATAAAAATATTAAGCTGTATATTTACGCCCTTGTTTTTGTTGATAGTTAACCAAAAATGTTAACAAATAAGCGAAGTTTGTTAAAAATGCATGATTTTATAGTGTATTCTAACAATCACAGGCAGTTTGCACTGCTTAAATTCGTCATAATTCCATTCTTTTTAAAAATCCTTTACTTTACCCTATAAATTTGTTAGTATTAATTATAATTTGTTATAAAAAGAAGGAGGCAAAGTTGTGAATGCGTTTGACGGCGAACTATATATGCGCCTACAAAAAGAGCAGATTCAAAAACGTATAGACGGCTTTGATGGTAAATTATACCTCGAATTCGGCGGGAAATTATTCGATGATTACCATGCATCCAGAGTTTTTCCCGGATTTTCTAAAAGTAGTAAGATAGAACTGCTTTTATCCATGAAATCACAAACCGAGATAATTTTTTGTGTTAATGCAAACGATCTAGAAAAAACAAAACTTCGTGCCGACCTTGGCATCTCCTACGCAATGGAGGTACTAAGGCTAATGGACGATATTACAGCTACCGGATTACCGGTAACCGGTGTAGTGATAACACGCTTCACCGGCCAACCCACGGCTGATTTATTTCGCCAAAAACTTGCAAACTACGGTATAAAAACATATCTGCACTACCCTATAAAAGGGTATCCAACAGATATAGAATATATCTGTAGCGAGCAGGGTTTTGGCCGCAATGATTACATAGAGACAACAAAGCCCTTGGTTGTTATAACCGCCCCCGGCCCCGGCAGTGGCAAACTTGCCACCTGCTTATCGCAGATTTACTGCGATAACAAGAGGGGGGTAAAAAGTGGGTATGCAAAGTTTGAGACCTTCCCCGTGTTCAACCTACCCCTAACTCATCCCGTAAACCTTGCATACGAGGCTGCCACGGCAGACCTTTCGGATATTAATATGATAGACCCGTTCCATCTTGAAGCATACGGTAAAAACGTAGTGAATTACAACAGGGATATAGAGGCATTCCCCATCGTAAGCTCTTTGCTTGATAACATCTACTCCAGCGATAAATGTTATCACTCCCCCACCGATATGGGGGTTAACATGGTCGGTTTTGCAATAAAGGATGATGAGGCTGTTCGTAAGGCAGCAAACCAGGAGATAATACGTCGATATTACCGTGCAATGTGTGAACACAGGCAGGGTAAAGTTCAGTCCGAGGAGGCTCAGAAGATATCTCTTTTAGTCTCCGGTTTAAAATTGCGCCCCGAAAACGATCGTCCTGTTGTTGCTCCTGCACTCGAGCGCTCTGTCGAAAGCGGCATGATAGCCGCAGCTATAGAGCTAAAAGATGGTAGAATTATAACCGGCAAGGCATCTAACCTCATGACAGCAGTTCCCTGCTGTATACTTAACGCCCTAAAGGCACTCGCCGGACAGGAGTGTAACGCCCATCTTATACCTCCGGCAATTTTAGAGCCTATCCTGCGTTTAAAGATGAATATGTTAAGCAGCCGATCATCGGTTTTAAAGCTTGATGATGTTTTAACCGCACTTTCGATTGCCGCATCACAGGATCGGCTTTCAGCCACAGCGCTTGAACAACTTCCACGGTTGTCCGATTGTGACATGCACTCAACCGCAATGCTTCGAAGCGGCGATGAGGCAATTCTTAGAAGGCTTTCTATCAGAATAACCTGTGAACCGGAATTCCCATCAAAGGATTTGTTTTTTTAATTAAATTTGCCTTCTTAACAAACATTTTTCACAATTGATATTTATATTTAATACATATAATTATGTTTAAGCAGGTGAACAATGAAGTCTGAGCAGAACAGCTACAACTACCACCAGGTATACACCCCTAAACGAAACAGTAAAGGAGGGCTGATTACCGCACTCTTTTTAGCTGCACTTTTTATACTGTCTGTGCTAATTGTCACGGCAGTATATCTCTTGTTGGACAGAATGGGAAATCTTCCGATCGAGTTTCGCTCGGAGAACCTTTTTGGAATTCAGGCAAACGGTGAGGCATCCGCCACAGAGGATAACCAACCCGGCGAGGAACTACAGCTTAATTTCGACCCAATTACAGAGGGGGAACTTACAACCGAGACAATCTATGAATTGGTTGTGCCTCAGGTTGTGGGGATACATGTATACAACGCTCAATCTTTAATAGGCAACGGTAGCGGCGTTATTATGAGCACCGATGGTTATATATTAACCAACGAGCATGTGCTGGATGGTGCGACATCTGCAAATGTTATACTACACGGGGGCGACAGCCACGAGGCAAGAATTATAGGCACCGACCCAGCTACCGACCTTGCGGTTATAAAGATAATCGACCCACCAAGCGACCTCTCTCCCGCCACTTTTGGTAACAGCAACGATCTTGAAATTGGCGAGAAAGTACTTGCCATAGGTTCACCCGGCGGCCTTGCCGGCTCTATCGCAGAGGGGATTGTCTCCGGCCCTAATCGCCCTAAAAATCAGATAACCGGCAGTTCAGATGACTCTGAAACATCACTTATTCAGACAACCGCCGCAATAAACCCCGGAAACTCCGGCGGTGCACTTGTAAATGCCCAGGCTCAGGTAATAGGTGTAACCTCTGCTAAAATAGCCGGTTTAAGTTATGAGGGAATTGGCTTTGCAGTACCGATAAGTGAAGCGATACCTATACTTGAAAAGTTAATCGAAAACGGCTCTGTGCCGGGCGAAGCACGGCTAGGTGTTACCGTTATTCCGGTGGGCAACCTCGATGTAGAAATCCCCGGATACGATCACACCGGCGGGCTTATGATAATGGAGATAGACTCATACAGCGAGCTTTTATTTTACGGGGTTGAACCACAAGATATTATTATCTCGGCCGACGAAACCCCTCTTGTAAATAACATCGACCTCACAGGGCTGATAGCGACAAAAGAAATCGGCGACAACATCGATCTGGTAATATGGAAATTTAAAACCGGCCAGCTAATGCAGATAACCGCTAGTTTAGTAGACTCAAAAACCGGCGAAAATGTATCCGGTTAAATACGGCACATCTGTTTAAGGAGGCAGCTTTCGCTGCCTCCTTTTTTTGATATACACAACTACCAAACCCATCTACCTAGATGTACCGCTTCACCCTTAAGCTTGTAGTATTTCGTTTTATATTAAATCTTTTATAACTGTATTTATATCGCCATCTATTAAGATAGCCCTATGCGCTATCTCCTTTGCACAGCTAGCCTCTGTAGCATTTATGCATGCATATGTGGCATTTTCATTATCGTAGGTCATCTGCCAAAAAGGGTATTTTATTATAGATGGGGTATTAAATCCTACGCCAAGCTCTAGAAACAGCACATGTTTTCCATTCGTATCTTTTATGAATGCCTCATATCTTTTTAGCGCACTATGCCAACCCTCATCCTCTATAAAGCTACCATCCTTACGAAGATTAGTCGTCATCGGCTTGCCACAGTTCGGACAAAGTGGGATCAACTCGCTAGGTATTTTGAACCCCTGTTGCCTTTGCACCATCTCGAATATGCTATCCTTGTTATCATAGGTTTTGCTATGGCATGGAACGGAGCATTGATATAGCCCATAATCGCCCTGAGTGTAAAAAAGGCGGCCCTTATCAAAACCTGTCTTTTGAAAGATATGATCAACATTTGTGGTAATGATAAAATAATTTTTACCGAGCAACAGCCTATATAGGTTGTCATATGTTGAGTTTAGCTCCTGCTCATAGCGGTTATAGTATATATGCTTGCTAAAATATGCCCATAACTCCTCTAACGAGCTATGGTTGTAAAAAGCAGCGGTATACATATCCTTAAAGCCATACCTCTCTTTATAATCTGAAAACAGCCTATCAAATCTCTCCCCGCCATAAAGCAGACCTGCCGCCGCAGAAAGTCCGGCTCCTGCGCCTATAACAACGGCATCACAGATTTCTACGCTCCTTTTTAGCCTTGCTATCTTTCCCAAATAGCTCTCATCGGCATCTACGGCTCTATGCTTTAAATACATCAAACATCACCTCAATTTCAACTGCACTTACCTTACTGTTCCTGTTGGCAAGCAATAAAAACGGCTAAAATCTACTAACTGCTACAACCCCTTATTATTATACTCTCAGTTTAAAAGTTAAGCAAGCCGCCCTATCAGTTTCCTTCTTGTTATTTCTTTTATTTTATTAAAATGTCTTGGTAAATTTTTAAATCCTTGTCTGTAAATACATTAAAAACCACCTTTAAATCGGAATTAGTATCATGTAAAAATGTCGATACGGTTTTTACCGCAATTTCTGCCGCTTCCTGTTGCGGAAAACAAAACACGCCTGTTGAGATACAGCAAAAAGCAATGGATTTAACATCGCTTTTCACCGCTAATTCAAGGCAAGATTTATAGCAATCCGCCAGCCGGTTTCTATCCCTATCTGTGAGCTTGCCGGAGATGATCGGCCCAACGGTGTGCAGTACATATTTGCTGGGCAGATTGTAAGCAGGTGTAATCTTCGCTTTTCCTGTCTCTTCCTCGTACCCTTGCTCGTTCATTAGCTCGTTGCAAGCGAGTCGTAGCCGAACACCCGAGAGTGTGTGAATAATGTTATCGATACAATTATGCAGAGGTTGAAAACACCCAAGAAGGGCTGAGTTAGCCGCATTTACAATGGCATCAACCTTTAATGTCGTTATATCCCCTTGCCAAATATATATTCGATAATCATATTTCGTGGGTAATAGTGTATCGATATCTACAATTCCACGAGCTTCGATTTCCGATTTCAAATAGTCGTCTTGAACTTCTATAAACTCATCGGCTATCGGCTCGGGAGGGCGTACATTAAAAAGCGCACGAAGTAAATCTTTCTGCTCATCTTCGTCTGTCGGTATCTCTAGTTTACTGTACCGAGGGCTTTCATTTAATAGAAACTTTATTAAATAAAGTCTTTGTTCTTCTCTTGTCAAGCTATCATCTCCATAAAACGGCAGATTATCTAAATAAGGCAAGCCTCTACTCTCACCATCTATCTTATGTTATTGTAGCTTTTATAATTACAAATGTCAATCAAGCTACATCCTTCCATACAAATTGGAGATTAAATATTTTTTGTTAGCAAGGTTGCTAAAACATGCTATTTATGGTAAAATGTTGTAGATTAAATTAGGAG
>CAYJOX010000067.1:0-8734 GCA_964371915.1 uncultured Oscillospiraceae bacterium | reverse complement strand
GCAAGGTAGTAGCCGGGAGCGGCCTTTGCGCCGAATATATAGGTTTTGGGTACAAAATCCTTAACCCTGCCATTCTTAATGTCAAGATACTGCGCCACTATATTTATGGCGTTTAGATGCTGGCGCTTATACTCATGAAGCCTTTTTACCTGGCAATCCATAATAGATTTTGGATCTACAGTTATATCGTAACGATCCTTAATATGATTTGCAAACAGCACCTTGTTTTCTAGCTTTACGGCGCCAAGCTTATCCAGCACCGCCTTATCATCGGCAAAGCGCTCAAGCTTTTTAAGGGCATCGGCATTGCGGGTAAAATCGTCCCCTATAGTCTCTTTAAGCAGGCCGGTTAAGCCCTTGTTGCTCTGCATCAACCAACGGCGGTAGGCTATGCCGTTTGTAACATTCTTAAACTTCTCGGGGTAGAGGGTGTAGTAATCCCTAAATACACTCTCCTTAACTATATCGGAGTGTAGCTTGGAAACACCGTTTATCGAGTGTGCCACATAACAGCAGACATTCGCCATGCGAATCCAGCCGTTTGAGATGATGGCCATATACTCTACCTTGCCCTCATCGTTCGGGAACCTTTCACGCAGTACCATTCTTAATCTGTGGTCTAGCTCGCAGACAACCTGATATATCCTAGGCAGTACGTTGCGGAACATATCCTCGTTCCACTGCTCCAGCGCCTCGGGCAGGACGGTGTGGTTTGTATAGGCAAAGGTGCGTTTGCAGATGCTAAACGCCGCATCCCAATCGTACCCGCAATCGTCCAGTAAAAGCCTCATAAGCTCCGGTATGGCAACTGTCGGGTGGGTATCGTTAATATGAATAGCCACCTTATCGGGCAGGATATCCATCGAGCCGTACTGCTCCAGATGCCTGTTAACGATATCGCTAACCGAGGCGGCCGAGAAGAAATACTGTTGCTGTAGGCGAAGTATCTTACCATCGATATGGTTATCGTTAGGGTACAGTACCTTAGAGATAAGCTCGGCGGTATGGTTTTGGCGCAGGGCGTTAGTATAATCGCCGCTGTTAAAACTATCCATATCAAAGGTGGGTGCTTTCGCCGCCCATAGGCGCAGCTGGCTTACACCATCGCTGTTATAGCCGCTTACATACATATCGCTCGGCACGGCTAGAACCGGTGTATAGTTTTTGTGTACTATCTCGTGGTAGCTACCATACCAGTTTTCCTGTAGCTCACCAAAGAACCTAATCTCCTTTGCCTGCTCCGGGTGGGAACGAAGCCAGACGGTGCCGCCCGGCAGCCAGTTGTCCGTCTCCTCCCGTTGCCAGCCGTCCACGATCTTCTGTTTAAAGATGCCGTATTCATATAGGATAGAGTAGCCGGTAGCCGGTAGCTGCTCTGTTGCCAGGGAATCAAGGTAGCAGGCTGCAAGCCTACCAAGGCCACCGTTGCCAAGGCCTGCATCCGGCTCACACTCATAGATATTATCTATGGTAAGGCCGTGCTTTGCCATTATCTCGGCGGCAAGATCCTCAAGCTCTAGGCTGTAAAGGCTTGTCTTTAGGCTACGCCCCATTAAAAATTCCATCGATAGGTAGTAGACCTGTTTTTTATTCTCCCCGTAGGTTTTTGCCAAAAAGTTTTTATGGCGGTTACTCATAATCTGGCGGCAGATGCCGGCGAGTGCACGGTAGATAGTCTCCTGCGATGCATTTTCAGGAGTTGTAGAAAAATCTCTTTGCAGAATTTCAGTTAACATCTTGTCGAACTGTGCGGCGGTATATTGTTCTTTCACAATAGCCTCTTTCTTTAATAAAGTTCTATTACTTCCATTATATTAGATAATTGTGTATAATTCAATACAGGTTTTTAACTTTTTGATAAAATTACTTTTAAAAAACAGGTTGATTTTTCTAAAAACTTTGGTTATAATTGTTAAAAGAGATGATATTGAATTTACATACAGGAGATATATAATGTCGATGTCTAAGGTTCGCCTTGATATTTGTGGGGGCGATTATGTCGTTTCTACCAATGATGACGAAGAATATCTAACCGAGCTTGCCGCTAAACTTGATGCCGCCATGCAGGAGATTATGGTAGCATCGCCCTCCGCCTCGATTACAACAGCCGCCGTGCTCACGGCGCTTAGCTATCTGGATGAACTGCAAAAGAGCCAGATTACTACCGAGAATATGCGAGCACAGATCAAGGATTATCTCGAGGATGCCGCACGTAGCAAGATGGAGCTTGAGGACGTTAAGAGAGAGCTTAACCGTACAAAACGGGAGCTTTCGGGAGCTAAAAAGGAAAACGGATATTTTTGAGTAGGCTAAAAGGTTTTAAAACGCCCGAGATTGCCGCACCGGCAGGAGATGTTTCGATGCTAACCGCCGCCGTACGTTGCGGGGCGGATGCTGTTTATCTCGGCCTAAAGCAGTTTAGCGCAAGAGCATTTGCAGATAACTTTACACAGGAGGAACTGCACCACACCGTCGGCTATTGCCATGCGCGTGGGGTGCGTGTTTTTGTTGCGATAAATACACTTATCTATAACGGTGAGCTGGCACAGCTTGTAACCACCCTAAAGGCCATAGCCAAAAGTGGGGCGGATGCCGTTATAGTACAGGATATGGCGGTGCTTACCCTTGCAAAAAGCATCTGCCCCACCCTTGCTGTACATGCCTCTACCCAGTGTAGTGCACTTACCGCCGGTGCGGTTAAATTCTTATCGGCCAGCTGCTTTAAAAGGGTGGTAATAGGCAGGGAGGCAGGAATTGCCGATATTGCCGCCGCCACTAAAACCGGCGCAGAGCTTGAGGTTTTTGTACATGGTGCGCTATGCTACAGCGTATCCGGAAGTTGTTATATGAGCGCCTTTTTAGGCGGGCGCAGTGCCAACCGTGGCCGCTGTGCAAGCCCCTGCCGCCTGCCCTATGCGGTGCAGGGTGCTACCCCAAAAAACCTTTTATCACTGCGTGACCTTTGCAACCTTGAAAGGCTACCCGAGCTACAGCAGGCGGGCGTTGCCTCGGTGAAGATTGAGGGCAGGATGAGAACGCCGGAGTATGTTGCGGCGGCGGTTGATGCCGCCTGTAAGGGCAGAGATGGAGAGCCGTTCGACCGTGAGATGCTGATGGCGGCGTTTAGCCATGGTGGTTTTACAGACGGATATTTTAACGGCATTCCCGATGGGGAGATTTTCGGTGCACGAACCGAAAGGGATGCCGCGGTAACAAGGGCGGCACTCCCAGCCATGCGTGCGCTATACCGTAGCGAGCGGCAGGCGGTGCCGGTTGATATTAGCCTTAAACTTACAGGCAGTAGCCTATCGATAGAGCTTAGCTGTGAGGGCGAAAGCTGCAAAAAGGATGTTTCGGTTACCACCGAGTATACCGAGCGATTACAGGAGCAGGCGATAACAAGGGCGCTGTGCAAGCTTGGCGGCACCCCCTTTTATGCCGATAGGGTTACGGTAGAGCTACAGGATAACGTCTATATCCCCTCGGGCGAGGTGGCCGCTCTACGTAGGGAGCTTACCGACCTGTTGTTAGAGAAAAGGCAGGAGGTAAAACCGCACGAGATAACCGGTTACGAGCTACCAAGCCCCCTGCCCCACCATGAAAATGAGGATAAAAAGATAAGGATACGCATATCCGACCCCGCCCAGCTTGCCCAGCTTAGCGGCGATAGTATAGAAAGGATAGAGCATATTATCCTACCTGCCGAGCATGCCGCCGGCCTTGATGCAAGGTTTATCGGCCGTGCTGTAGCGGAGTACTCGAGGGGGGAGGGCGATGACAGCCTACAAACCCTCTACAGCGCCGTATCGGCCGCCGGCATTAAACACCATATGATAGAAAACCCATCCCACTTCTGCCTAGAAGGGGTGCGGCATGGCGGCTTTGCCCTTAACATAACCAACCGAATATCGGCAGGGTTTTATCTCTCACAGGGGCTACAGGATGTTATACTATCGGTAGAACTTCCGGCGATCGATACAAAAGGTATATCAGGTAACACCGGAATTATCGGCTATGGGCATCTTCCTCTTATGCTTTCGGCGGCAATACCGCAGGGGGATATAGCGGGCGGCATAACCGATAGAAAATCACGCCGGTTATCCACCGCAATGCGCCATAACTTTCTAGAGATACATAACGCCGTACCGTTATATATCGGGGATAGGCAGAGGGAGTTCGATGTAGATTTTTTCCTACTGCATTTTACCGATGAGCCGGCCGATAGGGTGGCACAGGTTATAGATATGTTTTTGGGCGGTTTGCCCTTTGATGCAGAGTTTACGAGGGGGCTTTACTATTGAGTTGCAGGGTTTACAACAGCGCAGGGTATGACGAGACCACCGCTATAGCGGCAGAGTTTGCTAAAGGCCTAAAGGGTGGCGAGCTTATACTGCTTGAGGGGGATTTGGGCGCAGGCAAGACGGCGTTTTGTAGCGGCATATTTAACGGGCTTGGCTGCGAGGGCAGCTGTAGCTCGCCCACCTTTTCCATAGTTAACATCTATGAGGGGCGAATACGGTTTGCACATCTCGACCTATATAGGATAACCGAGCGTGAGCTGGAGCAGACAGGCATCTACGAGCTGTTAGATGGCGGCGCTACCGCCGCTGTAGAGTGGGCATCCAACGCACCGGTGCTTTTGGAGGAGGCAGACTATACCGTGAATATCAGGGCGAGCGGCGAGCAGACGAGAGAGATAACGATAACGGATTTGAAAAGATGATAGTTTTTGCACTGGATAGCAGTACCGCCTCGGCCTCGGTGGCGGTGGTTAGGGGGGAGGAAACCCTCTTTTTGCAGACCTCTGATTTCGGCACTACACATAGCGAAAAGCTGATGCCGCTTTGCGATAAAGCATTTAGGGCTACAGGGCTTAAGCCGGGCGATATAGACCTATATGCGGTATGCAACGGCCCGGGTAGCTATACCGGCCTGCGCATAGGGGTATCGGTTATAAAGGGGTTAGCCCTTGCCACCGGCCGCCCTACCCGCCCAGTAAGCACCCTTAAAACCCTTGCCCTAGCACAGCCGCAGGGCAATATAGTGCCACTGCTTAACGCACGCAGAGGGAACTATTTTTGCGCCGCCTATCGCATTGATGAAGGCATAGCAACCGAGGTATTAGAGCCGCATTTTGCCCATGGCGATGAGATATATAACTTTTTTGGCGGTGAGGGGTTCACCCTAACCGGCGACGGTGCAAAGCTCTTTTACGATAATGCACCGCCGGAGAAGAAGGGGCTTTTAACGTTAGCCAACGATAATATGCCCAGTGCGGCAGTGGCGGCGGCAATAGCCACCGAGGATTATAGGGTGAACGGCGGAATTTCGGCAGAGAATCTACTTCCGGCATATATAAGAGATGTACATATAGGATAGAAGATGTCTGATTTTAGCCCATCGCCGCAACAGCGGCAGGCAATAGAGACAGATGGCAAGGCACTGCTTATCTCCGCCGCCGCAGGCAGTGGAAAGACGACGGTGCTTGTTCGGCGTGTTCTGCGGCTATTATCGGATGGTGAGCCGGGCCATACCGCCGATAGGCTTATGGTGGTTACCTTTACCGTTGCCGCGGCGGCAAAGCTAAAGAACGACCTTGGCCGCCGCCTATCCGAGAGGATTGCGCAAAGGCAGGGTGATACACGGCTTTTAAAGCGGCAACGTATGCTACTGCCCCGTGCCGCAATAGGCACCTTTGATTCCTTTTGTAAAAACCTTTGCAGCGAATATTTTACAAACCTAAAGATAGAGCCGGATTTTAAGGTGGGGGAGAGGCATGTTCTAAACGAGCTTGAGGCACAGGCTATGTCCGCCACCCTTGAAAAGATGCTACTAGATGACGATTTTAGGGAGTTTGCCGCAAATTCGCTTAACCCTCGTAGCCTTGCCGAGGCGCAGGGGGCTATAATAATGCTACACCGCCGGATGATAAGCCAGCCCTTCCCTAGGGACTATATTATAAAACAGCAAGATGCAACGACGCCGGATAGGCTGGATGCCACCCCTGCCGGCAGTGTGCTTTTTGCCCATGCGAGCGAAAAATTAAACAGTGCACGGCTATACCTACAAAAGGCTATAGCAGCCGCCCTTACTGCCGGCATGGCAGAAAAACCGCTATCGGTGCTTTTTCAGGAACAGGGCTATGTATCGGCACTAATAGACCTTGTAGATCGGGGAGATTATTCCGGATTAAGGGAGCTTTTTTCCAAGGGGCCGTCCAGCGAGGGGTATGTAACCTTTCGCCAGAACAAGGAGGTAGACCCCGAAACAAGGGAGATTATAAAGCTACTGCGAAATAGCGCTAAGGATCTGTGTTGTGGGCTCTATGAGGATTGCTTTTTAATAGATGCGATACAGCTTGAAGATATTTTTCGAAAGCACCACCGGCTGTCCTCGGCGCTCTGCCGTGCCGTGCTATACTACTACGATACCCTAACCAAGGCAAAACGGCAGGAAAACTTTTTTGATTTTTACGATCTGCAACATATGGCGGTAGAGCTTCTTGAGATGCCACAGCTTGCAATATGTGGCCGCTATTTTGCCGTTATGGTGGATGAATATCAGGATACAAACCCGATAGCCGATTATATCTACCACACCTTAGCATCCCGCAACCCACAGGCGCTTTTTTTAGTGGGGGATGTAAAGCAGAGTATCTACGGCTTTAACTCGGCAAGGCCGGATATCTTTGCCGGTAGGGTAGAGCGAAGCAAAGGGGAGAAACACTCACAGGTTATCTATCTATCACAAAACTATCGTAGCAGTGCAGGTGTTATCGATAGTGTTAACGATATGTTTAGCCTAGTCATGTCCCGCAGTATGGGCGGGGTGGATTATGATGAGCATAACCGTCTGCACCTTGGGCGCATAGGTGGCGAAACGGGGCTTACCGAGCTACACCTATGTAATGAGGACGATAAAATTCCGGTTGCGATGCACTGCCGAGAGCTTATAGGGCAGGGGAATGCGGCGCAGGATATCTGCATACTTGTGCAGACAAATAAAGAGGTTGCCGACTATGCACAGGCGCTGGAAAATGTAGGGCTTGCGGCCGAGCTTGCCGGCGATAAACCGCTTGCGGAGGAGGTAGGCGCAATGCCGCTTATCGCCCTGCTACGGTTCCTTGCAAACCCGTTTGACGAGGTGGATCTGGTAGCGGTACTACTATCCCCCCTTGTAGGTTTTACGGCCGATGATGTGGCAGGGCTGTATATTGGCGATCACCCAAGGCTTATAGCCGCAATGGCGCAGAGTGAGGATGAAAAGATACAGAGCGTTGCCGCCACGTTGTGGGAGCTACACCGTGAATCCGGATCGGTATCGGTGCGTGTACTGCTACAAAGAATATACGAGAGGTTTAATGCCTATGTGATCTGCTCTGCAATGTCGGCAGATGCCCCGACTGCCTTGGCAGATATAGAAAACCTTGCCATACAGTATGACAAGGTAGGTGTAGGAGGGATAACAGGTTTTGTCCGGCGGCTTAACCTTGCCCTACAGGGGGAGAGCCGCAAAAAAAGAGAGCCTATCCTGCGTGATGGTTTTGTGAATATAATGACAATCCACAACTCTAAGGGGCTGGAGTTTCCTATCTGCATAGTTGCCGGCACGGCAAAAGCATTTAATAAAAGGGATCTATACTCCCCCGTGTTACACAACGATAGAACCTCTATAGGCATGAAACTGCTTACAAAGACGGGGCTCTTGCAGACACCGTTTCGCACCGCCGCCGCCATTGCAAGCTCGGACGAGCTACAGGGGGAGAGCCTTCGCCTGCTGTATGTTGCCGCAACAAGGGCGATGAACCGCCTTTATATATTTACCGAGCTGAATAACAAAAGGCTTACCGAGCTTGCGGTAACGCTATACGGTGAGGGTGGGATAACGCCGGCATTGCTAAAACGCCAGCGTAGCTTTGGCGATATTATACTGCTTTTTGGGCTTTGCCACCGCCGAGGCGAGCTACTGCGTGAGCTTGCCGGCGATATACCGGTTGCGGTAGCCGGCGGTAGTGGCAGTTTTACGGTAAGGCTTAGCCTACCGCCCGACGAGCTACCACGGCCGGAAGAAGAGCCGCCACAGAAACAGGATACAGCACCGCTGTTAAGCCTGTTTGCCTGGAAATATCCCGATATAGAAAATACAAAGGCCGCCATAAAACACTCGGTTACCGATCTTCTGGCGGATGAAAAACAGCTAAAACCGGAGCCGGCAACCCCCTCCTTCGCACGGGCGGAGGCAGGCGGTGCAAAACGTGGCAGTGCCACCCATGCATTTTTACAGCTATGTAGGCTGCCACTCCTGCCACAGGATGCAAGGGCAGAACTCTCTCGCCTTGTATCGGGGCGGTTTATACCGGAGGAACAGGCACAGCTTGTAAACATGAAAAGGGTGGAGGAATTTCTAAGAAGCCCCCTTGTAAAGCGAATGGTAAAGGCCGATAGGCTCTACCGTGAATACGAGTTTATAACCGAGCACGAGGGTATGGTTGTGCAGGGCATTGTAGACCTGTTTTTTATAGAACAGGGTGGCATAGTAATAGTAGACTACAAGACCACAAGGGCGGACGAACAGGAGCTGAAAAAGCTATACACAAAACAGCTAGATATCTATGCAGCCGCACTGGAAAAACGGCTAAACCTGCCGGTAAGGCAGAAGATAATATATTCGCTATCGATGGGGAGGGAGATAGTAATTTAGTTAGCGGGAGTATTGTAAATCCTAACTGGATTTA